>JAIULZ010000089.1 GCA_022565805.1 Balneolales bacterium | reverse complement strand
TAGCGCACACGCCTGGGGGGCGTGGGGTCGCAGGTTCAAATCCTGTCATCCCGACATTATTAAGGTTCAGTATTGTAAATAACGGTGCTGAACCTTTTTTTTTTGACTTTTTTGATTTCGTGTGCAGAAGTAGTGTTTAATTGTATCGGTATTTAGCACGCCGGGCATTAAATGTTATAAAAAAAGTAGTTTTGCAAAGCTCATCTACCACTAAGTTGATCGTAAACCTTTTTTCATCATTGTTTTGCAAAGCAATCTTTTGATAAAAAGTAAATATTTGTTAACCTAAAGGTTGTACGCATTTAGATATATCCTTAAATTGAGATAATATTGGGGCGTATTTTCGGAATAAAGAATAAATCAGCAGTATTCTTGCAAAAAAAACTCTGGCGCCTCTCTTCTCCTTTAGTTTAAAAAAACGCGGCTCTGAAGCGTTGGGGACACCGTTTTTTTTTGAGCCCTTGTTTGACAGAAACTAAATAGAAGGTTTGTCAAAGTCTTAGAGTGAGTATTTCTTTTTGTTAGATTAGATAAAACCATCATTATTGCAAAAAATACCTGCTGCTAAGTAGTGTGGTTGTCGATATATTTTGAAAAAGTTTCAGTTTTAGAAAAGAAAACGTACTGCGCTAAGGGTACTTAAAAACATTTTCATCAAAAATGATCTGGACTCAAAGAAGTGAATAATTAGTTAAATCTGCTTTTGAAAGTCTTAGTTATATAACAAATTGGAATGTTTGGCTTATGTTTAGCAAAGTTTGCGCAATCTTTATGATCAATAATTATATACAGAATACATTACATCAATTTTTCATCAGGTTTTTCCGTAATTGAACTGAATAGCAAAAGAGAAAAAAGTCGGTAGCAAATCTGTTAAAACGAGCATATACATATATCAGTTTTTACTAAATCTAAGCAAAACAACTAATTTCAGGACTTGCACTAATAAGTTACAGTAGATAATGATGCCAGCATGTCTTATATAATGAATTATAAAAATCTATTCATAGGTGCGGGTTTATCGTTGCTTTTTATGCTTGCTGGCTGTTCATCAATAATTATGGATAGCGATAGCTATACGCTTAGAGAAGACGCGATAATCGAGTATTATCAGTTTCAAAATAAAGAATTTATAGAAGCCGATGGCCTTTTTGGTTATTCTTTGCGAATTTTTGAAGACGGGCTATTCTATGTTATTACCCTTACCCATCCTGAAAGTTTTTCTCCGAAACCATATGAAGAATTTTTAGTTACACGTGCTTTCCTAACGCAAAATGAAATGGAAGCATTTGTAAGGGAACTAACTTTGAATGAATTTTGGGAATTACCCGAGATTATACCCGATAATGTGAGAACTCATCTGGAGTGTGAGGAATATGCCATGAGTGTGCGTATAGGTGTTCGATACGACGAAAGCATGCCAATGAGGAGGCTTGCAGCATATATGGGTTGCCCATCCGATTTGTACGATAATCGCTTTAATCAGCTAAATGATTTTATGGCCACACAGCTTTCGTTTCTTCGGCTTAGAGAAACGATTATGCCTGGTCAACGCAGGGCCCGAGCGGAAGAACCAGAACCAGAACCAGAAATAGTACCTGATATACCCGTAGATGAAATACCGGATGAGGAACTTCCTGTAACAGAAGAGGACGCGGACAAAACTGAGTTGCCTGATGAAGCTGAGGGTGAGGGCGAAGACACAGAGGAGGATAGCGATACAGAGGGAGAAGAGGAGCAGGAGGAGGAGGACAAAGAAGACGATGAAGAAGAAGACGACGACGAAGACGATAATAAAGAAGAGGAGGAATCTGAAGAAGAAGAAACAGAAGAGGATCCTTAGATCATCCTGAGTGAAGTGCTTTTTTATGGGTGCACAAAAGGAAGAATACTAAGCTTGCTGGGATTTAAATTGCAATCCCCGTTACACTCCCCACTCCCCCGTTAAATTCGAAAACCCCTTTCCAGATTAAAATAATTAATCCAGTTAGGGGTTTTCTATCTCTTGACTAACTTTCTGTTATACTGTTTCTGTAAAAACTGTCTTTTTTGATACTTAGGGCGAAACAAAGCTATTTGGTGTACTTGCCTGTGTTGTTGTATTGCCGGGTTGTATCCATCCATAATATGCCTGATGAAAAAGGGCAAACCGGTGGCGGCTTCCAAACCAGTGATATACGCTTACCTTATCCAAAAGCGTCTCCCGGTTGCTGGTTAAAGCTTGATAAGAAGAAAAAGGATAGGTTCTGTAGTCGGTCGCCAAACCCGACTGTTGGGGTAATACATGAATATCGAAACAGGTATATATGCATTCTTTCTCCGTAAAAAGTTCAGAAATGTTTAAGTGATCAGACATCAGCTCAACTAAATCATCTGTAAAGATGCCAAGCATCTTTAGCTTAAGAATACTTTTAAGCTCGTTTTCGAGCGTAACTGGAGAAAGATTTGTTTTTTTTATTTTTACAATAGCTTTAAAAGTGCCTTGAACGATAACGTAAGAGCAGGTTTTGAAAATTTCGCCTGTATATATTCGCCAGATATTCAAAAAAGCAAATTTTTCTGCCCTCACCTGAAACAGCTGGGAGTGCGTGGCTTTAACGGTAATCAAGTAATAACGCTCGCGTGGTATAGTAATCGTATTCATATTCAGTAGTATTAGAAGCTCAGGGGCAAACATCAGTTGTAATCGTTACACGTTCCTGAGGGCTCGTTATACTTTAAACGATTAAATTCTGCAAGCTGGCCTTTAGCTTCATTATTGGTTTATTTTTATACCTTATAGCCGTTGTTCTTAAAAACCTTACAGAAAAAAAAATTATTTTTTTCAGTAGCTGTAATTGATACTAGTTGCAGACTAAAAGATACCGTCGCTTAATTCTAATGCGTTATACTATTATTAATGCGAAAAAAAACTGCCTGTTAATCATATGGTTCGAACCTCTGCAAACAAAAAAAGAGCATGACTTGTAGGGGAATATGCCCGATGAATTATTTAGTGATGAATACCGTCTTTTCTGCTATATTTATTACTCTTGCATTAGAATGGGATTTAACCTTATATCGCCGAGTATATATATATTGTTATAAGCAGGCCTTTAAAACCTTTATTTTTTGCCTTCTATATCGAATACCTGATGCAACCGTGGTTAAAGTTTCCAGTTCGAGATTTTTACTTTACGAAATCAAAACACCTTAATCAGAAGAAAATGCAATGAGGTTTTGAAAGTTGAACAGCCCTTAATTTAAAAGGAGTAATGTGCAACCAAAGCTTTTGTAATTTGAATAATGACTGGATAAATTAGGGTACTAAGACTTTTTTAAACTTCTTTACTGCTATCGTGATGAAAACTAATAATGAGTAGCAATTCCCTAAAATATAGTGTGTAAAGCTTCAGAACGAAGTACTGGATTATAAAGGTTGGTATAAAGGATTTGCTATTGTAAGAATAGTATACGAAGTTTAAAATTGAGCTAAATTAGTTTTGATATGGGGGAGATTAATTTCGCCTGTTATCAGCGAATACATCTTTCTTAAAAATACAAATAGCATCATTTTTTTAGATTAAATTAAAAGAAGGCTTTACAAAAGTATTCTATTGTCTGTCTTGTACTTTGGGTCAAAAATAAAATCCTTATTCCAAAGCGACGGGCAACCCGGTTTTATTCCGGATGGGGCATCGATTGCTAGCTTTTCCAGCAGAGTTCATAAAATATTTTTGACAGACCTAATGCGATCTCTTTTTCTATCACACTTTATTTCAACAAATGCCTGTATATAACTTTATTGCCGGCAATACTGTAATTGAATGAAATTAAGTACCCGATTTTTTTTACTGCTGTTTTTCATATTAACCGGTGTTTATCTTACGGTTTGGTTTGGTGTGCGTCCTCAATATGAGAGAGCGCTTGTTTCGGAAAGAATTACGCTGATATCGGAGCATCAAAGAGAACGTATCGAAGCCGCAGATAATCAGTTCCGTTTATGGCAGAGTATGCTGGCCGAGCTGGGTAGGCTATTGGCCGAAACGGCCGATATTACCCTTACTCAGGATCTTTTTCAGGGCTATAGCGCAATTATGCCAGAGTTGCTCGCCATGCGTATTGTGGAAGCCAATAGCGGTGAATATCTTGAAATACGAAGTGCAGACTACCGGCAAAGTGATGTCTTTTCATCAATGATTGCAAAAGTAGATGAATCAGATTCGGGCTTCGGCTGGGATATTGACCGTGCCGTAATTATGTTTTCAATCGATGTTCGAATCGGCTCAGACTCATTCATCTTATACGCCATTTTTGATGCAATTCCCATTGAACGCTACTTCTTCGACCTGGAGCTTGGTACACCGTTCCAGGCGGTTTTCAGAATAGGGAACCAACAATTTTCAAAGACAGAAATTCCAGAGTTTGAAGTACAATCGGGGCCGGTAACCAGAGTCGATTCTTTCACTGGTAATGGTGAAGAACGCGTCGTTATAAGTACTCCTTCCAGTATATTTGCGGGTACTCATTCTCTGTTTATAGCTTCAGACGCTATTCGTGAACCCGTACGGCGTATTTTTTTATATAGCTTGTGGGTAATTAGTGCTGCTTTCTTGGTTTTGATGCTTGCATCTGTTGTGCTTATACGTCGCTTATATAGCCCATTACGTCGCTTTCTTACAGATTTGAAGCCATTTTCCCGGCTTGATTTCACGCATCCATTTTCTGAGGTTTCTGTTCCTGAATTACAGGCTTTGTCTCAGCAAATGGAAGAAATAAGAGAAAAGTTGCTTCATTATCAGAGAATTAACGTAGAGCGCATTATTGAAAACCAGCAACGGCTTAATTTTTTAATGCAGTATGCCTCCGACCCAATTGGCTTGTTTAACCGCGAGGGTACATTTACATTTACAAACGATGAGCTTGTAAAGCTTTACCAAGATTTAAAAGTGTCTCCACCTGTTTCTATAGAAGATATTCTAAAGCCCGACGAAATAGAAGTAGTGCAGGAAAACTCTCCTCGCGTTGTACGCGATGGTCCGCTGGTAGTGCAATCCCGTACAAGGGAGTTGTCTATGCGAAATCCTGCTGGCAAGGTATACTATTACCATATGCAGCAGGTGGAGTTATTAAATGAGCAACTGCAGGTGCTGGGAGGCCAGATTCTGCTTTTTGATCTTACGCGTGAACGTGAGCTGGATAAGCATCGCAATGAAATGATAAGTATAATTGTGCATGAGTTTAAAAACCCGCTATCAGGTATTCGCGGTCTTGTAGGAATGCTTAAAAGTGGAGCTGTGCCTGATGAGGAAAAGCTGGAATTCTACACAATCATAGAACGTAGTAATGATGCGATGTTTTCTCTGGTAGAACGCTTTCTGCAAGTATCCAGGCTCGAGTCGGGAGAAATTGTGGTAGATAAAGTGCCAGAAAAAATGGATTCTTTAATCACCAATGTAGTCGAAGATTTTAAAACTCTGCTTAATGAGAAAAAGCTGAAAATTGAAGTTCGCAAGGATACAGAAAACGTAGTCGCAAGCGTTTCTAAGAGTCTGATGGAAGATGTTTTTAGAAACCTAATTTCAAATGCCATAAAATATGGTGCTGAAAACCGAACGATTGTTATTCTTTTTAGCGCTATTGATGATGATCTAACCGGGAAAAAATGGCTGAGAATATCCGTTACAGATCATGGTTACGGAATCCCTGAAGAGTATCGCGATAAAATCTTCAGAAAGTTCTTCAGAATTCAGAAATATGTTAATGAGTCTGGTACGGGTTTGGGCTTACCTTATGCAAAAGAGGTCGTTAGACAACATGAAGGAGAGCTAACAGTTACGTCAGATCCTGAATATGGCAGCCGGTTTATTGTACAAATCCCGGCTTTAGACCAAGACAGATAACCAATAAATGATGTATTTCCAACCGTAGTTATTTATCGTTTTCAACCTTCTCTAAGTGAAGTATAACACCCTAAGTTTTTAGCGGGTCAGAATGAGTTTCGTATTACTTTTTAAGCACATGATTTATCGGGTAAAGCATTTTTTATGCTATTTGCTGGCTGTTTATGTTTTTATTGTGGGTGGTATACCTGCAAGCGCATTTTCTCAACAAAGTGAGACCGTTGGTCTCGAATTTCCTGCCTCGAGGCTCTCTGAAATAGCGGCAACGTATGCCGGTTCTGCCCAAAACTGGCCCGTTATAAGCCGGATGGCGACTTACGATGCATCTAACAACCGATTTAGCCTTAGCAAAACAAGTCTGGAAGAAATAGAGCGCTTCAAGGCTTCATGGGAATCTGTTGAACAAGATCGTGCAAAATATTCTCAAATTATTTCTGAGGGAGGCAGGGTTTTTGCCGCAGAAGAGCTACAACGCGCAGACCTGCTCTTTTCAGAATATAGAAAGTATGTTCAGGAAGCCAATATTAATCTGTGCGTGGAATATGCCGGCAGAATAGCGTTGAAGATGCAGGAAATTAATGCATTAATCACAGAAAGGAGAAGTCGTGCAGTCGAAGCCCGCCTTGATTATAAAGAAGGCTCTGTAGACCGTCGCAGAGGTTTAATTGGTAGTTGGGATGCTGTTGGTACCGGAGACTTGTTCCAGAGAAACGACGGCTTGAGAACAGGCAGGGAAGCCCTTGCCCGGCTAGAGTTTATAGATGGAAGCAGTGTAACCGTGTCTGAAAATAGTGTGGCTATAATTCGCCAGTCTCAAGTAGATCGTTTAACAAACCGCTCTGAGGTCGAAATTGAGCTTTCCAGTGGCGGTATACTTACCAGGTTGTCTGATGCAGCAAGGAACCAGTCCAGCTACAGGTTAAATGCAGGAAACTCGGTTACAAGTGTTCGGTCAAGTAATTTTTGGGCCGAATCGAGAGAAGGAGAACGTGTAACCTTATCTAATTTCGATGGTGAAGTGCTGGTCGAGGCAGAAGAGTCGCAGGTAAGACTCGAGAGAAACCAGGGTACTGTCGTAGTAAGAGGCCAACAGCCATTGGCGCCCGTGCGACTTTTAGCTGGCCCCGTTTTACAGTGGGCTTCAGCAGACACCGTTGTTTATACTAGCGAGATTACGCTCTCATGGTCTGAGGTATCTGGCGCAGCTTATTATGAAGTAGATATTGCTTCTTCCGACTCATTTGAAAACGACCTTCGCACTATTCGTACCACAGAAACATCCCTTGTAGTAAGTTCTCTTGCTCCCGGCCTTAGCTATTTGCAGCTTCGTGCTTATGATGCAAACGACTTGCGGGGAGTAAACTCCTCTGCAGTAAGATTGCTAAAGATTGTTGATAATACTCCGCCCCCTGTTATTCTGGATGGAGGTGCTTTTAACCGTATGTATGCACTTGAAGATAATGTGGTAATTACCGGCTCTACAGAACCTGGTGCCCGGGTTACTGCAGAATCATCCGGAGATATTGCCGGTCCCGACGGGCGGTTCAGAATAAGTGTTGCAGCAAAGCCTGCCAGAGAGATCACAATTGAGGCTACAGATGCTGCCGGTAACAAACGTACACGGGTTCTGGAGATTATACCGGTTGATGAGGAAACGTTGTTCGATTTGAATTGGTCTGTGCGGGTAAATAATCGGGAAATTAGCCATTCTACCCAAATTTTGGTTCGTGGCTTAGCTTATGAAACGCTTGATGTGCATCTAGTTACCGAAAACAGAACTATACAGCAACGTGTTGGCAACGATGGGCGTTGGGCCATCCGTTTTCGGCCAGAAGATAATAGTGGGGAGCTAATTGTGCGCTTCGTAGACAGGGCAACGGGTGATTCTGTTGCTGAAAAAAGTTTTGTGCTCGTACCTTAACAGATAGTCATTGGCATATCTTTTTTCGATTTGGGCATATAATATTTTAAACAAAGAAAAAGTACAAGACTTATCGTAGCACCGCTGGCAAGGTTTGGTGCTAAATAGATTTTTTATTTATAAAGATGGAAATATCCAAAATAAAGGGACTGAGGTTATAAGCGTATGCGTTTTGGGCACTTACTTGTATGTGGGTTGTTAGGGTTGGTTGTGGTATTGCTTCCGGCAGGAGTTAATGCACAAGAAATCTATTTTTCAATTTCGGGGCAGTCGGTTCGGGTTAGTTCTGGTGATACACAGCATCAATACGACTATTGGTTTCGTCCCAAAGAAGGTGTAACAAATCCCAGACAAGCTACCGTCGAGATTTTTGATGCCGGTCTTGGTGGCATTGCAGATGTAATTGCGGGTGAGCCTGACACAAGAACTACCTACGCATTTTATGCTTTCGATACCCTTTATACACTGGGAGACAGGCAATTACTACCGCTTACTAAAGAAGAAAGCGCTATCGATGAGCCTCTTAGCCAGACTATAGCTTTTAATGAAAGCCGCTTTTTGAACCGATGGGTTACCTTTTACACTCTGGATGCTCAAAATGCAGTTTCTGAAGAAGGCTTTATTATGAGAGTTTCCACCGATGGTGGTAACGATGTAAATGATTTCAGGATACGGATTACCGGAGAGGGAGCCGAAGATTGGGAGCTCATCACCCTTAATTTATCTGTTGGTCTTATAAGTTCGTCTCCTGGAAATCTTTTCCAGTTTATGCCATTATGGAATACAAACGAACCACCCGAATTTGTAGTTGCCGGCCAGGAAGATAGTCGTGTGTATTTGATGAATGCATTCGGCCAGGAAAAGTCGTTGGATGAAAGCGACGCAAACTTTCTGCAAAACAGAAATAACAAAGAAAATTATTGGGCAGTATTAATGACGGGCTCTTCCATCCGGATTAATAATAGATTACTTCGCGGTCGTGATGAAATTGTACCCTTTAGAACAAATTTTATAACATTAAACGATTCCCGTATCGAAGCACCGCAAATTCGTGTGAGAACATCAGACAGAGACTGTCAGGAATACGGTTTGGAGGCCGACTACAGAGGCTTTTCGCTGGATATGAGAGAAGCCAGATGGGAAACAGATGGAGAAACTTTTACAGGACCGTCTTTTCTGCACGCTTTTAGCGGCTTTGGTTCTTTTCCTTATCGCTTTGTAGCGCCCATAACCGATCGGCATGTACCCGGATATAAAATTATGGAAGGCACTATTCGCGTGAACCAGCCGCCTGTAATTCAACTGGATGGGATTAGGGAAATTGTTTCTCCGGGTGAAGTTGTGCAGCTCGATGCTTCTGGCTCGGCCGACGATGGCGGAGGGCCATTAAGCTACCGTTGGTTTGTAAATGATGAGTTTCGCTCGGGTGAGAGTAGCTTCCGTTTTTCAAACTCTGTTTCCGGCTTATACCAGCTACGCTTAACAGTATCGGATAACCAGCCCGAGGCCAGCTGTACAGAAAGCTCAAAAACATTTACCGTGCGGGTAAATACACAGCCTTATGCCGAAATTGATTATCGGTCTGTAATTGCCAAAGACGAAATAGTAACCGTGGCTGCTGTTAATGCAGCCGATGCCGATGGCGATCGCATTAGCTTTAGCTGGAGTGGCCCGGGAATTTTGGGAGCTTCAGAAGGTTCCGAAATACAGCTGCAGCACTCGCAACCCGGTGATTATAGCATAAGACTTACCGCAGACGATAATACCGGAACCCGTAATGCAACCTACTCTACCACTGTAAATTACAAAGTAAATGCAGCGCCGGTTCCAGAGTTTACTACACCCGCAATTATAGCTCCCGGCGATATGCTTACTCTTAATGCAAGCCGGTCTACAGATCCGGATGGCGATCCGCTTACTTTTAGCTGGGATGTTTCTGATGGAAGAAATTTAACAGGCCAAAGCCGTGAAATTTTATTCGAAGAACCCGGTCTCTATGAAATTACGCTAACAGTAGATGATGGCGAAAATGTTAGTAACTCAGTGCAGGCGCTCACCCGGGAAATTCTGGTAAACGCTCCGCCAATAGCAAATATTAGCGCCGAAGAGCAGGTAAATACCCCTGTAGTTTGGTTCGATGGCTCAGGAAGTAGCGATGAAGACCAGTCTATTGTTTCCTGGGAGTGGGATTTCGGGGATGGTGTTCAAGCCAGTGGCGAACGTGTAATGCACACCTTTCCAGAGCAGGGCGTTTATACGGTTAGGCTAGTAGTTGATGATGGTACAGGGGTTGGAAATGCAAGGCAGTCGGCTACGCATCAGATTCGGGTTAACAAAAACCCGGTGGCTTCGTTTACGGCACCTTCAATTACGGCTCCGGAAGAACCCATTTTGCTGGATGGCAGTGCTTCCATGGATGAAGACGGTGAAATTACTTCATGGCACTGGTTTCTTAATGGCAAAGAAATTGGCACAGGGGAGAGCCTGGAGACAATGTTACCCGATCCGGGTCTGTACACCATCACCCTAAAAGTAAGAGACGACAGCCCTTTTGAAGACGCAGTGGATAATGCCTTCCGCCAAATTCGGGTAAACCATGCGCCCGTACCGCGATGGAAAGCAGAGCCAAGCGTTACAGAGCCGGGCAAAGAAACCTTTTTTGATGCCAGCTTTTCTACCGATGCCGATAATGAAAACCTGGAGTTTGAATGGATTTTCGAAGATGATGTAGTGCTTAGAGGTAGCAGAGTAAGCCGTACATTTAGTGAGTCGGGCAGTTACTGGTTTACGTTGCGGGTAGATGATGGAGAAAATATGCCCAACTCTATTCAGGAAAAAGAGGGCTATATAAGAGTAAATCTGCCGCCTATTATTGTTACAGAAACATCGGTTCGTTCGAATTCAAGAACGGTTTTTCTGGATGCATCAGACAGTTATAATCCCGATGGTGACCAGCTCTCTTTTAGGTGGATACTTCCGGATGGCACCGTAGAAGAAAGAGCTTCGTTTCGTTTGGAAGCCCCTGAAACCGGCATACATACCCTTAGTTTGCAGGTAGACGATAACGAGGGGCTCGGTAACTCTGTAAGCACAGAGAGAGTAGCTGTTATGATTAACAAACCGCCTGTAGCCATAGTAGACGAATCTATTGCTACCTGTACCGATCAGCTTATTATTTTTACAAGTGCGCGCAGTTTCGACCCCGATGGCGACAGCTTTACAACCCGGTGGGAATTTGGCGACGGAGCAACAAGTAACGAGGCTAATCCGGTGCATAGCTACTCGAGGCCGGGTATTTTTACAGCAAGGGTATTTTTGGATGATGGCTTTGCTGAAGAAGAAACCGTGCAGGAAATACCTGTTACGGTAGAAGGCTCTCCACAGGCAATTATGAAAGAAACCGAATTAACGGTTTGCGCGAATAGTCCGGTCGTTTTCGATGGCTCTGCAAGCACAGATCCAAGCGGCGTTCTGGCTTCTTATAGCTGGGATTTTGGCGACATGAACAGCGCGAGCGGCCCTGTAGTAACGCATTTATTCTCCAGACCTGGCACATACAGAGTATTGCTAACTGTCTCGGGTTCGGGTAGCGGTAATTGCCCAAACAGTAGCCAGACAACTGCAATCGTAAATGTAGTGGCGGCACCTGAGGCGAAATTCTCGCTACCCGCAGCTGTAGCCCCTGGTTTGGCTGTAACTTTAGATGCATCCGATTCTGTATCAGACGACCAGATAAATAACTATCGCTGGGAAATACAAGCTCTAAATGGTGGCGAGCCAATTCAGCTTTCTGGTGAAAGTACACAGTTTATACCACAGGAACCCGGAGAATACTCAGTAGTATTAACGATTGAAACCGATAACGATGCCGGCTGCGCCAGCAACTCTTTAAGTCGAACTCTGGTTGTGAATCACCCGCCAGTACTATCATGGAATCTACCCGAACAGTGGCCGCAATACAGCCCTTTACGACTTTCTGCAGAAGGCAGTACAGATAAAGATGGCTTTATACGTAAGTATACATGGAAAGTAAATGGTGAAGAAATTGGGGAAGGAATTACAAGCTGGTACCGGGCCGACGAAAAAGGACTTTTCGAGATTGAGCTTATAGCTGAGGATAATGCCAGAGTCGAGAATAGCCGTGTGGTAAAAACAGGTACTATTGTGGTGCAGCCGGCTCCCAAACCTGAATTTTCTATACCAGATATTGTTTTTGCAGGAGAAGAAGTTCGCCTTTTACCTGCATCAAACCAGGATGTAGCGGGTAATAGCCTAACTACAGGATGGGAAATTGATGGTGAACGGATTAATGCAAATGAGCTTGTTTTTATAGCAGATGAACCACGTTATGAAATTAAGCTTATCCAGGAAAATAACTTTAACCTTAGCAACTCAAAGGCTAAAATATCTGGCGTACTTCATGTAATTATGCCTCCGGCCGAGCCACAAATAACGTTGCCTTATCATATTGTGGCAGGTTACACATTATCTGAATCTATGCTTATGGCGGGAGAGCATATTTATTTACAAGCAGGCGGTGAAATTGTGAGTAATTACAGATTAACGGATGCTTTGCCCGGGGACCGGAATATGATTGAAGTAAATGTGCCTGTAGTTTGGGCTCCGAGGGGGGTTGTTCTTAAAACGTACGAAAGGAAAATGGTGGTGTACAGACCACTTGAAGCCAACAATAGTTCTATCCGGAAAGAATTTGTTTTCAATCCGCTTAACAATAATGTTCGTGTTAGTGCGCCAGCTGTGAACAGACCAGATGAGCATCCTTTAAGATATATCTGGAGACGCGCCGGTGAGCCGGCTATACTCGCCGAAGGTGTTTTTGCAAGTTTACCACTAAGGCCAGGTACCAACGAGTTTGAATTAAGCATTTCAGATGCTTTACCAATAGCCGGTAGTAAGCCAATTAATGTTCAATTTGTTATAGAAGCCACTCTAGCGGGTGCTGATATACAAGCCGACCGGTAGTAAGCCATTTATTAATGACCTATGCTCAGATTTCCGTCGGGAGCCACTTTTGGATAATCTCCTTAAATTGCTCCTGCCGGATTGGCTTGCTTAAATAGTCGTTCATACCTGCGGCAAGGCACCGTTCGCGTTCCCCTTTTACGGTTCCTGCAGTAAGCGCAATAATTGGAGTTTGCCGAACCTGTTCAGGTAATTTTTCGTTATCGATATCAGCCAATTGCATTCGCTCAAAATCCCTAATACCTTCCGAGGCTTCGTAACCGCTTAACACCGGCATTTGTATATCCATCAAAACCAGATGTGGGCGGTACTGCTTATATTTCTCTATAGCTACTTTACCGTCCATAGCTTCTTCTATATGGGCGAGTTTTAGCACTTTCTTTACCAGAATACCGGTAAGCTTTAAATTCATGGCATTGTCATCTACAATTAATACGCGAATTTGGCTAGTATTAGCTGCCGGCTTGCTGGTTTCGCTGTCATTAATATCTTCTAAGGATGGTGCCGTTCCAGAACTAAACTCATTTGGATTGGTATTGTCTTTTTGCGGTGGTGAGGGGAATAATGGCCCTGCAAGCTCATCAAGTGCTTTAAAAAAGGTGTTTGGGTATACCGGCTTAAGTAAGTTTTTTTGCCATAATCTACCACTTTCACCAAAAACATCTCTTAATACGATTAGCCCGCCATGAAGCCGTAATATCCGTGTTTTGCTGGTGAATATATTTTCTGTGTCTAATGCAGAAATTAAGTTTTGAGAAGCAATAAGCAGGTCTGGTTGTTCAGTTGATTCTTTAAATAGCTGTTTAAGCTCATCGGGTGTTTGGCAGCCGATAACTGTAGCACTCGATCGTTTTACTAGTAAATGGCGAAGTTGGGTTAGACTCTTAATACTTTTTTCTGCAATTACTATGCTATTAAAACGACTTATAGCATGTAAACCCGGTTGCTGTGCAGCGGGGTACTGTTTTGCAGACAATGATAGCCTGAAATAAAACTCGCTTCCTTTCCCTTTGGAGCTTTTAAGCTCTAATTTACTGCCCATTAGCCGCAGTATGTTATGAGAAATTGTTAGACCCAGGCCGCTTCCCCCAAACTTTCTGGTAGTAGAAGTGTCTTCCTGCACAAAAGCATCGAAAATCATTCGCTGCTTTTCCTCAGCAATACCAATGCCCGTATCTTTAACGAAAAATTCAAACTTTTGAGAAGAGAAACCCTCCTTAAGCAGTTCCGCAGGAGTTTCGAAATCAGTATGGGAAGGCATAGATTTAATACCTATTTCTATGTAGCCATCTGATGTAAATTTCTCTGCATTTCCCAATAGGTTTATTAGCACTTGCCTAAGACGAATTTCGTCGACATACAATATTTCGGGCAGATTTTCAGGTATTGAAGCAATCAGTTCTATCCCCTTTTGTGCAGCGCTTAGCTGAATACTGCTAAAGCATTGTTGCAGGAGTTTTTCTACATGGCAATGAGATGGGTTTAGCTCAAGTTTACCCGCTTCAATTTTAGATAAATCAAGAATATCGCTAATTAAGTCCAGCAAATTGAGACCCGAACTATGAATGGATCGCACATACTCGTCTAAAGGAGGTAAAAGCTTAGCCTGATCGAGTAATTCCGAAAATCCAATAATACCGTTAAGTGGAGTGCGTATTTCATGGCTCATATTTGCCAGAAATTCAGATTTGGCGCGATTTGCGGCTTCTGCTTCATCTCTAGCTTTTTTGAGTATTTCTTCGCCCTGTTTTTGTCTCGAAATATCGGTAATAATTAAAACCGTGGCCTCGCGACGACTTACAAATGATCGCTGAATTTCATTTATACGTACTTGAATCCAGAAAGAATTGTCGTTTCTGCTTATTTCGAGCATGCGTAAATCGGAGGTCTGTATACTTAGTTCGGGATCTCTTACCACAGCATCAGGATGATAAACCAGTTCCAGAATTTCGGGCCACTCTTTAAAGGTCTCTGCTGTATTTTTCGAAATGGCGTGGGGTTCTATAGCGAGTAAGCGCAGAGCAGCCCGGTTACACTCGCTTATTTGGTTGAGCGAATCTAAAATGATGACCCCTTCTTCGATATTTCTGAAAATGGTTTGAAAAGCAACGGGGGAGGTCGAAAAAAGGTCGAATTTAAATAGAGCGGTATAAATAAGAACACCGGTAATCAAAAAAGCGTATGGTATAAGATCGATTCCGATCGGGATGGGGCCCACTAAGTGCAGTAAATAGGCAAGCCAGGAAGCTGCAGAACCTAAAAAAATGAGAGCAACCTGCCTGTAAAAGGTTCTTGTAACAGTCTTCATCATCCTGAACAACATGATATTGGCAATTAATACCATGAGTAAGGTATAACCCTGATGTAGCCAGTAAAAAGGCCCTTTTTCGGTTTTCAAATGCCAGAAATAACCGTTGAAAGCCATTTCTGTCGAAGTGTAAAAAAGCTGATGAAAGTTGTTTGTAAAAACAGAAAGAATAGTAATAATCGGTATTGCCATAAGACCTATAACGAGGTCGGGCGTAATCCAAGCCTCTTTTCGGGTATAGCTTATGCAAAAAAGCAAAAGAAGCGGCCCTAGAAACGCAGCTCCCGTGTACTGAAGCATTAAATAACTTTCAGTAAATGCAAGGCTAGAGGCGTTTAGCTCGAGTCCGTAAAAAAAAGAATATAGAAAGCAACTGAGCATTAAAAAGGTAAAGTAGCGTTCACCTTGCATATTCGTCTGTCTGCGCCAGGATATGATCCCGATATACAGTACAACTATTGCCGATAAAAAAACCGGAATAGAAAATAAGACGAAAGTGAAATCCATCAGTTAATTAACGACCTTTGGTTATACTGTTGATGGTTTTTGGTTGACCTAACTATAACGGGAAATCTGAGTAAAACTTTTAAAATTGGAGATAAGTCTATTTAGACAATTTAAGTGCTCGAAAAAAGTACTGGAATGCTTTGCTTACTGTGTACTTCCAGATGCAGAAGAGCCATTTTTGTTACCCAACTTAAAGTGCCATTTGCGTCAGAAATAAACGGCATTTTACCGTTGATTACTGTAAATACTAAATACTTTTTGTAAGATAGTGCATAAGCTTTCATTGGAGCCATTTAGAAGGTGTTGAAACTATTGACTATTAATGTTTTTTTGTAACAACACGTATTCTAATGAAAAGGCGCTTGAAACTATTATTAAAGTATATAAAGTGGCTACAATAAGTACAGTATCTTTGTTATAGTACGCAATAATTCCAAAATAATGAAGAAAGTGCACGACCCATTTTATGGGTTATATGAAAGCATTCCAAAGCCACCCTTTTTCCCGTCTTCTATCTTGAAGCAAAAATAAAATCCTTAACACCGTACCGTCAGGGACCCCGGTTTTCTTTTTGCTCCGGTGTCGAATACAAACAATAAGAAGCTTTTCCAAAGCCTTCTATTTATAGGTCTGTTAGATGGATTTGAAAAGTCATCTTTTTACCCAATAGCTTCCTTCGTAAAAAAAACGCGAAGTCCAGATCATCGGGAACAATAATTTAGTTTTTTACGCCTGCCCTTTAAGCGGTCAGGTTTTTGGAAGTGTATTTCTTTGGGTCTGGCATTAAAAGCCTATTAGAATTATGTAGATACTGCTTAACTTAACTTCCGCAAAAAGACCGTGTAGTGGCTACAAATCAACTTGTTTAAC
>JAIULZ010000088.1 GCA_022565805.1 Balneolales bacterium | reverse complement strand
GATCAAACATAAAAAAAAGTTTGATATTTTGCTTGACTTTTAACGGTATAACTGATCTCTGACCTCTGATCTCGGTTTGTCTTCTAAAACGAATCTCCGGGCTGAAGGATTCTCACGCTGCTTTTTCCGCTCGTCAATTTTTCAGTTTCTGATTTAAAGACTTCCGGAGAGCCGCTCAAAATGGGGAATGTGCCGTAATGAATAGGGATGAAAACGGGTGCTTTGATCATGGATGCGGCAAGCGCGGCTTCTTTGTCGCCCATAGTGTACAGGTCGCCGATTGGAATCATGCAAATATCGGGCTTGTAAAGCGTGCTGTAAATGTCGAAATCCGGCATGATATTAGTATCACCGGCGTGGTAAACGGTTATGTCGCTGTCGAAAGTGAGTACGAGTCCGGCCGGCTCGCCCGCGTAACGACCGCCGAGGGAGGAAGAATGGTTTGCATTGGTCATACTGACCGAGAAATCGTCGAGTTTTACGGTTCCACCTTTGTTCATTTCAATGGCAAGGTTTTCATCGAGTCCGTCTGATTTAAGCAGCGCAATAAGCTCAACTATTCCGAGAACCTTAGCGCCGGTTTCTTTTGCGATTTCAAGAGTGTCTCCAACGTGATCTTCATGGCCGTGTGTGAGCAGGATGTAGTCGATATTCTGCTGTTTTTTTTGTGAATCGGGAGTTTGGGGATTTTGAGAAAGAAAAGGATCTATCAGTATAGTTTTTCCAGCAGGGCTTACAAGCTTAAAAGCAGAATGACCCAGAAAAGTGATTTTTACATTGGTCTTAATCATAGTTCTTGAGTTAATGTGTATAATTTGTGAAAGAAACTGAACATAAATCTGACGACCCCATTTCAAAGCCTTCTCACAAAAAAGAGGTTGAGATCATCGAGAAAATAATGAATGTAGCTTCAAAAACGGAAATCATGAATTATTGTTTCCATACTTTAACAACATAAACTCAGTAAAGCAATAATCCCAATGGTTTAACAGATCTTAATACCGTATAAGTTATTTAGTGAATTGCTGCAGTCTAAAATCAGGATATTTGAATCCTGGTAAAGTTTATTTACGGGCTAATAGGAGATTGAGTGTTGAGTTGCCTGATCAATGATGACCGAAGCAACTTTTAGGTATAAATAATTCGTGAAATATGCAAAAATTGGCTGAAGAAAAAAGATAATTGATGAAGCCTAAAGTATTCTCTTGTAGATGTTTGTCCAACTACCTCAGGTACGGTTCTGCCATCATTTCCTGAACGCCTTGGCCAAATTCAAGTTTCTTGGTGAATAATGCAGCTTTAATCCCTTTAACTTGTATTGGAACTCTCAATTACTCATCAAAGCTATACATTCGGGGTGCACTCAATTTTCAAAATGCTTAATCTAATCCCGGACCTGCTATAATCCGTATTTGAGGTGCAATAAATTCTCTTTTCTTACTTTTTGTAGCTTTAGGGAAAAAGTTGTTTATTTAAAAAAAGTGTTATTGATTTTGTGAATAAAATTTAAATTCAAATAATCGGCAATAGTTTATTTATGCAGACATTCATTGAGTTTGGCAGATCAGCTTCATTTCTTAAAAACGGCTTGTAATTGCAATCTAAAAGCAGGTGTTTATGTTTTGGTATAACTTAAACACCTAATTTAACTCTACACAGAAACCCGTTTTAAACTACGTTTATCACTATTTACCTAAAAAAATTACTTATGGCAGATAAGATTAAACTTCATCCGGTCACACCTCACGTTAAAAGAGTTTTTGAAATCGTTGACCGACTCAGAGCAGGCGAAATCATGCTTTTTCCATCGGATACACGCTATGCGCTGGGCTGTGATTACACTCAGAAACGAGGAATCGATAAAATAAGAAATATTAGAAAACTGGATGACGACCACCTTTTTACGCTAATCTGCGATTCTTTAAACGGTATTTCAAGGTTTGCCACTTTAACAGATGAAAACTTTAAAATGATCAAGCGCCTGATCCCGGGTCCGTATACTTTTGTGCTTCCGGCTACAAAGGAAGTTCCTCGTTTACTGCTGCATCCTAAGAGAAAAACAGTTGGTTTTCGGGTTCCGGATCATCCAATCTGTGAAAAAATTGTTTCAGAACTTGGCCATCCACTGCTTGCAACGAGCGCTAAACTGCCTGATGAAATGTATGTGGGTGGAAATCCCGAGTTTCCGGACGATCTCTTCAAAATGTTTGAGTCGTTTGTAGATATCGTTGTGGATGATGAGCAACCGCTGCGTGAAGATAATTCAACCATTATTGATATGACTGGTGATGTGCCGGTGCTTCTTCGTAAAGGGGAAGGTTTTGATAAAGTGGAAGAAGTCTTTTTGCTTCATAACTATCAGCCGGAAATTGTGTGATTCAAAAATGTGAGCTGAAATTACAGTCCCGGGTTTTTCTAAAGCCCGGGATTTCTTTTTGATGTAAAACCATACCCAATTGCAGATGAGCACGCAACAATACAGTCTGGACGTGCCGGACATTAAGCTACTGAAAAGCTTTTTGAACGAATGTTACCTCGAGTTTCCACCCGACGAATCGCATGATCTTTCGCATATTCGAAGGGTAGTTAGCAGTGCAGAAAAGTTACTCAACGAATTTCCGGATGCCAATCACAGAGTTGTATGGCTTTCGGCATGGTTGCACGACTGTGTGAGTCTGCCGAAAAATCACCCGGACAGAAAAAAAGCTTCGGTTATGGCCGCTAACCGGGCGGTCGGCTGGCTTAAAGGCTTTTCTGGGCTTAAACAGCCAGAACTTGATGCGATACATCACTGTATTTCGGCACATAGTTTTTCGGCGGGTATTTTAGCTGAAACCACCGAAGCTCGTATTGTTTGTGATGCCGATCGTCTCGACGCGCTTGGCGCGGTTGGAATCGCCCGCTGTATTTCCACGGGCATCAGTTTTGGCGCTCAGCTATATAATCCGGAAAGCCCCGATCCCGAGGCAAATAGACGACAGCCAGACGACAAGCGCTACATCGCAGATCATTTCTATACCAAACTGCTTAAACTGCCGGATACGATGTATACCGAAGCCGGTAAAGCCGAAGCCAGACGCAGGACAATCATCATGCGAGACTGGCTCCGGCAGCTTTACAAAGAAACCGGAGTTTAGTCTCTGCTAAATAGTGCCGCCAAATTTTCGGTATATGGTGGTTTAACAATTCCTTTTTCTGTGATGAATGCGGTAATGAGCTCATTTGGGCTCACATCAAAAGCCGGGTTAAAGGTATCGGTTTTTGCCGGTGCAAGCTGTGTGCCGCCGATATGCGTAATTTCGGCAGAATCTCTTTCCTCAATCGGGATATCGTCGCCGTGTGGTAGCGAAATATCGATGGATGAAAGCGGCGCAGCTATATAAAATGGTATGCCGTGGTGTTTACAAAGTACCGCCAGATTGTACGTACCGATCTTATTCGCTGTGTCGCCGTTTGCCGCAACGCGGTCGGTTCCTACAATTACCAAATCTACCTGACCGGTTTTCATTAGATGACCTGAAGCCGAGTCGATTACCAGCTTCATCGGTATTTCAGCCCGCTGAAGCTCCCATGCGGTCAGCCGGGCGCCCTGCAAAAGCGGCCTTGTTTCATCTACCCACACATGTATTTTTTTCCCGGCTTCATGAGCATGGTAAATTACCGAAAGCGCTGTACCGTACATTCCGGTTGCCAGACTGCCGGTATTGCAGTGCGTTAATATTTTGGCTCCTTTTGGAATCAGCTCCTGACCCAGCTCTCCGATGCATTTACAGATCCGCTTGTCTTCCTCGTGTATGGTTACGGCAAGATTCAGAATCCGTTGCTTAATTTCGGCTAAGGGTTTGTCTTTTAGCGCGTGAATTGTATTTAAAATTCTATCAACAGCCCACTGCAAATTAACGGCAGTAGGTCTGCTTGATGCCAGATATTGACCAATTCTCTCAGCTTCAATCCTGAAACCAGCGTACGATTGCTCTTCCATATCTCGAATGCCAAGATAGAAAGCGTAGGCCGCCGCAATGCCGATTGCGGGAGCCCCGCGTACTTTCAGCTTGCGGATTGCATCCCACATCTGACCCACATCATAAATATCTGCGTAGATAGTTCTACCCGGCAGATAGGTCTGATCGATAATCCGGACGTGATCTTCTCTCCATTCTATTGATTGTACTGCTGATGATTTTTCGCGAGACATAGATTCGTTTTTTATTAAAAAATAGTGTGATGGCTGCTGCGCTTGCTTAAATAAGATACTTCTTGAAAATAATACAAACCCGAGTTATGAAGCCTCTAAACACGGAAAGACAAGCGTTTAGACTTTCAGGAACGTGGATGAAACTCCCGGTACACCTGCTGAAGAAAGCTACGGTCTACATGGGTATAAATTTCTGTAGTATTTATGGATACGTGACCAAGCATTTCCTGTACCGATCTAAGATCGGCTCCGCCTTCCAGAAGGTGCGTCGCAAAAGAATGCCGGAATGCGTGCGGATAAACAGGTTTGGTAACGCCCGCACTTGCCGCGTATTTCTTAACGAGATTCCAGATACTCACTCTGCTGAGTGGATTTCCCCTTCGATTAAGAAAAAGCGTGTTATCCGACTTCGATTTTGGGCTAATGAGTCCCGGTCTTTCGTTTTCTATATAATTTTGCGTGATTTGAACCGCCGAGCCGCCAACCGGAACAAGCCGCTCCTTGCTTCCTTTCCCAAAAACGCGGATAAAACCAATTTCGAAATAAAGCTGATCCAACTTAAGGCTAATGAGCTCCGACACGCGCATGCCCGATGCGTATAAAAGTTCTAAAATAGCCGTATCTCTTAAAGGAGCCGAACCAAGACTGCTATCCGAAGCGCACTCAATCATACGACTGATTTCCTCGGTGTGCAGAACTTCCGGCAGTTTCCGCACTTTGCGGGGCAAATCAATTAGCTTTGCCGGATTTGAGGGACAAATGTTTTCAATCATCAAAAAAACATGAAAACTCCGCACGCTCGATATATTTCTGGAAATGGATGAAGGCGAAAGCCCCATTTCACTCAGCTCAAAAAGGTAATCTTCTATATGGTGCAGGGTGATGCCCGCCGGGTCCTCAATTTTCTTCACAAATAAAATGAAGTCCAGATAATTGGTGATATCCCTTGTGTAGGCTTCTGTTGTGTTTGCAGCAAGGCCTTTTTCAAGGCGAATATATTGCAAAAATTGCTGTAGTAATTGATGTTTATGCGCTGGACTCATTCGTGAAAACTAAACTAAAAATTTGGGCTATGAGTCGGAGCTAGTACGTTTGGAAGAGGATGCAGGAACCGGAGTCGCCTTAGGTTCCTTAATAAGCGATGGCCTGTCGTCGCCTTCGGCATCTTTCTTATCCTGGCCCGGATATTTAATCCGGCTATGGTACATGGCGCTCAGGTTTTTGAGAAACGCCTGCTTTATTAAGGTAATATCCTTAAACGTAAGCGGGCAATCTATAAGCTGACCTTCGGCAACGCGCTCATCCACCAAACGATTCACGAGATTTTCGAGCTTTTTGTAAGTAGGATCAGACATGGCGCGGGAAGCGGCCTCAACGCAGTCGGCAAGGAGGATTATGCCCGTTTCTTTGGTTGATGGAAGAGGCCCATCATAGCGGAAGAAATCTTCCTGAATTTCATTTTCGCTGCCGGCTTCGTCTTTAGCCTTACTGTAAAAATATTGAATAAGACTGTTGCCGTGATGCGATTCGATAAAATTGATGATTACAGGAGGTAAATTTTCTTCTTCGGCCATTTTAACTCCTGCCTTAACGTGGTCGCGAATAATTTTTGCAGACATACTCGGACTCAGCTGATCGTGCGGGTTGTTTCCAGGGGCTTGATTCTCCACAAAATACTGCGGTTTATCCATCTTGCCTATATCGTGGTAAAGAGCGCCTACACGGGCAAGCAGCGAGTTAGCACCAATAGCGCTTGCTGCCGTTTCGGTAAGGTTAGCTACCTGTATACTATGCTGAAAACTTCCTGTTGCCCGAATCATGAGGTCTTTCAAAATCGGGTTGTTGTTGTCGTTTAGTTCGTACAGGGTTACGTCTGTCGTAAGGTTGAAAATCTTTTCAAAAAGAAAAATGAGTGGATAGGTTAGAATAGAAATCAGAAGAACATTCACAAAAATGAAAATGAGGTTCATTCCGAAGAGTTCCCATGAGCCAGTTCGCGATAGAGTAAAACCCAGAAGCACAAACGCATAGGATAAAAATATGAGTCCGGGCGTATTCAGGAAATACTGACTGCGTTTTCGGATATCCCGAACGGTATAAACCCCAATGGATGAGCCCACGAGGGTAGCTGTTAAAAACTCAAAATTATAGCCATTCATAAGCCCTGTCATAAGCGAAATACTAATTGCCGCAATAATGCCCACTCTTGAATCAAAAAAGATGGTGAGTAAAATTGGCGCAAGGGCCAAAGGCACAATGAACTCGGAAAGGTTCTCTAGCCGAATAAAGAAAGCGCTTGAACCAACGACTAATGCCATAGACAGAAAAACGAGTAAGAACTTGCTGTTGCTGTCGAAAATGGGCGTTCGATACAGATATAAATAAATGAGAAAGGTCGCAAGAATGGCCAGTAACAGCAGGAAATCGCCCAAAGTTTGTAGCCCTATTTCTAAATTACTGGCTTTGCTGGCGCGTGCGGTTTCCAGACTTTGCAAAATGGTAAGTCTCTCCTGATCTATCATGTCGCCCCGCCGGATAATTACCTGACCCGCCGCTACAGCACCTTTTGTCGGGCTTATATTTTCTATGGCTTCGTCTACAATAGACTGGGTTTGACTCTCGCTAAACTCCAGATTGGGTTCAATAGCGCGCAAATACAGCTGTATGGCGATCGAAGAGGCATCATCTCGCAGCATGCGCTCCAGCCTGAATCGCACAAACTCATTCGCCTCATTAAGATCGCGCACGTTTGCTACGCTTACGAAGCGTTCCGTGCGTTCCCGAATGTTTCGTATTGCAATTTCATTAGTCTCCAGCTCATCTTTTCTGAGATTAATGATGCCATCCCGGAAAACTTCATTAAGCATATGTTCGAGCCGGTTTCTTATATCTGTGCCAACAAAGGCGCGGCGACTGTTTTCAATCTGTATTTCTGCATATTGATCCAGCATGAACCGAAGATTTCTCTCCGAAAAAAACAGGTTCGCATTATTCCTGATTCGATGAAATTGCAGGCTGTCTGTAGTTACCGATGCAGCGTTTTCCCGACGGCTTATTTGCCAGTCTGCGTAGGATTCGAGCACAGGTTCGAGCCGGCTAAATACAGAGTCGATGCGGGATAATACCCGATCTGGCACTTCCGGGTTTATAAGAAAAATGGGCGCTGTAGTTTCTCGAATTTGACGAACTTCATCTTCTATTTCGCGGTCTGTTTTTAAGATACTGAAATCAAAAGGTGCTGTTAAGTCTTCTTGCTTCCAGGGTTCATTTAGCTGGTAGCTAACTTCCTGAACCAGATTGCGCGGGTATAGAAGCAGAATTATGCTTAAAAAGCTAAGCCCTATAATTAGCTTAATAAAAAGGCTGTTGCGGTTTTCCCGCTCTTCTTTTTCTTTGGACTTATTGTTCAAGCCGGTCGAAGGAACGGCACTTTTACGGCCAAGACCTATTTTTTTAAGAAAACTCATAAATTTGGTTTATCCCACAGAAATAAAAAGAAGGTATCGATATACACTACTCAACTCAGAGAAATTCAAAAAAAACTAAAAAAGCTGCCAAATCGTATTTGACAGCAAAAAAATAATTCAGTTGAAATGAAATGAGATGAGATGAGTAGCATTTGAACAATTTTCGAATCTCAATTTACCACAATATCATGCCAATGTAAAAAGCACGAAAACAGTTTCGATCCAATACACTTAATTCGCAGGAAAAGTGATTTTTTTGAATTATCAATTGACCGCTGAAGGGATTAATATTTTTTTAAACCATCCAAATCGGGTACTTGGGGAGAGCAGAAGGTGAGCGGAAAAAACAGTGAGGGGCAAAATTATAAGAAGAGTGTCTCCGGTGGGTATCACTTTATTTGGCAATGCGCTTATCAAAGAAGGGAAGGATAGGCGTAATTATAGGATTAATCCGCTCATCGGCTTAAAGTAATTCTCTTAGGCTGCTTAAGTTCTGCTGAATTTAAGTTCTGCTGAATGTGGTGCGTGTAAGCGCTGAACTAAGAGCAAAAGCAGCAAAAATGAGCAGCCCGCAAAGGGTGTACCACGGCCATGCCAAGGGAGTGTAAAATATGATGATGGTCATAGAGGCCACGCAGGCGATAAGTGCTGTAACAGCATCTGAACTGCGAATATTGGAATATAAGGCCATGAAAAAGCTGCCAAGCAGCGCGCCGTACGTAAAACCGGCAATTCCGAGTCCGAGCTCAACTATAGGATTATCGGTATCGGTAAACATTGATGCAAATAAAACAAATATGAGAGTCCAGACAACCATTGTTAAGCGGGAAATCTTCATCGCGTCTTCCCGCTCAGAAAGTTTCGGAAACAGATCAAAAAGCGTTGATGATGATAGTGCAGAAAGCGAGCTGCTTAAAGTACTCATAGCCGCCGCAAAAAGGGCCGCAACAAAAAGACCAGCCGCCCCGGAAGGCAACTGAGACAGCACGTAAAAAATGAGAATTTCATCGGGGTTGTTAAGCCCAAGTTCGCCATGCGGCACGCCACCGTAAACGAGATAAAGCATAAGCCCGATCGACAGGAACAGCGCAAACTGCAGGAAAACAAAGAATCCGCTGCTAATGAGCGCTTTACGGGCTGTGCTCAGATTACCGCATGCCAGCAGTCGCTGTACAATTAGATGATCGGTTCCATGCGAAGCCATGCTCAGAAAGATGCCACCCGCCACTGCGCCAATGAGAGTGTAGGGTGTAGTAAAAAGCATAGACCAGCTTTCCGGCCATACAAGCCATGTTAATTTGTCTTCTGCCGCCAGAAGCGTGATGGGGTTTTCGGGTATGCTCCCGGCCATAAATGAAATCAAATAAAAGGCAAAACCGGTGTAAACGGCGAGTTGAAGCACATCAATCCAGATTACGGATTTAAGGCCACCATAATATGTGTAGGCCAGCGTTAGCCCGCCGGCCAGGGCAATTGCGGCGGGGTAGTCGAGTCCGGTAATGAGCTTGAGTGGTATGGCTGCGGCAAAAAGCCGGATTCCGTCTGCAAGAAGGCGCGTAATGAGAAATACAAGGGAAGAAAGCTTCCTGAAACCCAAGCCAAATCTCACCTCAAAAAGCTGATAGGGTGTGATGATTTCACCCTTGAAATAGGCCGGCAGTAATAAAAATGAAACTAAAATACGCCCGATTATGTAGCCGACTACCAGCTGCAGGAACACAAGACTCCCGCCGTATGCAACCGCCGGTATGGAAATAACTGTTAGTAAACTGGTTTCGGTTGCAACAATAGAAAAAGATGCCGCCCACCAAGGTACATCACCACCCGTTCGAAAATAGGTGCGGGCATCCTGAGGTTTGCCGCCCAGCAAATATCCACCGCAAATACAGAGAAGAAGATAAATCGCAACAATAAACCAGTCGAGCAGGCTAAGTCCCGTCGTTATTTCCATAGTTCAGATTCGGGTGATTGTTTGCTAACGGGTAGGTTCGGGCTATTGGCATTAGCTAAGTGTAAACCCCATCAAAAAAAAGAAGCCGATTTCTGTTTTGTTATTCGAAAGCTTTGCATAACTACTCTTTTGCTCGACCTCTGCCGTGGAAAAAAAACTCAAGCCCGAAGCGTCGGGGACTCCGGTTTTATTTTTGATCGGGCGTTGAATACGAACAAAATAGAAGGTTTTATAAAGGCTTCTACTCGTCTTCGTCGTCGGTGCTTTCGTAAAGAGATTCGATATATTCTACAGCATCGTCGTAATCGGCAGTTATCTTGAAAGATGCTGTAAGCTTCGATATTTCAAGCAGTTTGGCCACGCGTTCGTGTAAATTGCACAAAACAAGTTCACGATCGGTATCGCGGTAGAGCCTGTGTGCAAGCAAAAGGGCGCTTAAGCCGCTGGAATCCGCAAAATCTATATGCTCAAGATTAAAAATCAAATCGCCGGACTCGTTGGTATTACCCAGCAGTATAATGTTACTTTTAATTTCGGGTGCCGTTGTGGAGTCCATTTTTGGTCCTCCTGGTGTTAAAACGGCGAACAGTTCGTGCTGTTGAATATCGAGTTTCATCGGTCTGGAATTGAAATTAGTTTATTTGAACCCTGCACCTAAGGCAGGGAAACGTGGTATTTGTAAACCTGCATTTATACTAAATTACGGTAAGATGACAGGGTTTATTAATTTGTGATGCGTTTTGTTGCGGTATGCAGTGGATTGCCTAAAATGGCTTTTTTTTTAGTAAGCATCAATCATAATCGGCAAACAATAGCTTCAAAAATTCGAACCTGAAAGAAAAAGTATCTTAAAGGATAGAAAGAATTTCGATCAGGAAATCATATCCAGAAGCTCTTCTTCAGAAATTATAGGAACATTAAGCTTACGAGCCTTATCTAGCTTAGAGCCGGCTTCTTCTCCGGCCAGCAGATAGCTGGTGTTTTTGCTTACCGAGCCGGTTACTTTACCCCCGTTTTTTTCTATAAGATCGGCCGCTTCTTTTCGCTTTAGCCCCGGTAAGGTGCCGGTTATCACAAATGTGAGGCCATCCAGTTTTTGGGGACCATCGGTCTCGTCTTTTATCATTTCAAACTGAAGACCGTGCTCTTTAAGTCTATTTATAAGGGTGATGTTTTTCTCTTCATCAAAAAATAACGATACAGAAGAAGCTATTCTTGGACCGATGGAGTCGGTTTGGGTGAGCTCTTCTTCGCTTGCCTGCATAAGCGCGTCTATAGAACCGAAGGCTTTGGCCAGGTCTTTTGCTACTTTATTTCCTACAAATCGTAAACCAAGCGCATATAACACTCTTTCAAATGGCTGTTTCTTGCTTTTTTGAATGGCTTCAATAAGATTGTTGGCACTTTTTTCGGCCATTCTTTCCAGCGGAATCAGATCTTCAGCATTTAGATCATATAGGTCGGCATACGTTTTAATTAGCCCATTTTCCACCAGCTGACTAACCACGGCTTCGCCCAGACCATCGATATCGAGGGCATCGCGACTAGCGAAATGTTCAATTCGGCTGCGGACCTGTGGCGGGCAACTTGGGTTTATGCATCGTAGCGCCACTTCGCCATCCATCCGAACGAGCTCTGAGCCGCATGCCGGACATTTATCGGGCATTGTAAAAGGCTCAGATCGGTTTTCCGCATCCGGATTAACTACCGATACGACTTGTGGAATAATTTCGCCGGCTTTTTCGACAACCACACGATCGCCTACTCGAATGTCCTTACGGCGAATTTCGTCTTCGTTATGTAGCGAAGCACGTTTTACTGTAGTTCCGGCCAGCTGCACGGGCTCAAGCTCTGCCACCGGGGTAACCGTGCCGAGACGCCCGACCTGTAATGTGATTTCCAGAATTTGAGTTATGGCCTGTTCGGCTTCAAACTTGTAGGCGATAGCCCATCTTGGCGCTTTCGAAGTTGCTCCGAGTAAATCGCGATAGCGCTCCTGATTTACTTTTATAACCGCGCCGTCTGTTTCGAAAGGATAGGAATGCTTTTTTAAATCCCACTGCTCGATGAGATCACAAACCTCATCTATTGTTGCGCATTCGCTGCGGATTTCACATACGGGAAGTCCCATATTTGTGAGTAACTCCAGCTTTTTAGTTTGCGTGAGTTCTGTGTCGGAATTTTCGAGTAATAAATCGTATGCGAAGAAACGAATAGGTCTGCCAGCTACAATTTTTGGATCCTGTAGCTTTAGCGTTCCGGCAGTTGCGTTACGGGGATTTGCGAACACGGCTTGACCCTCTTCTTCGCGCATTTGGTTCATTTCGTCGAAAGCGGCAATTTCCATATAGGCTTCGCCTCTTACTTCTACCACTTCGGGTATAAAATCGCCCCGTAAACGAAGCGGGATATCATCTACAGTTCGAATATTGGCCGTGATATCATCACCCTTCTGACCATCGCCGCGGGTAGCGCCAAGCACCAGTTTCCCGTTTTCGTATCTGAGGCGAATCGCCATTCCGTCGTATTTCAGCTCTGCGCTGTAGGAGTATTCCGCGTTTTCGAGACCTTGCAGCACTCTACGGTCGAAATCCCGGAGCTCATCCAGATTGTAGGTATTCGAAAGGCTGAGCATGGGCACCGGATGCACCACGTTTGGAAACTCTTTGGATGGCTTCCCTCCAATACGAACCGTAGGAGAATCCGGTTCCTGTAAATCCCAATGTAGCTCCAACTCAAGAAGCTTTTCCAGTTTGGAATCGTATTCAAAATCGCTTATTAACGATTCTGCATTGCCGTAATAGGCGTCGTTAGCTTTATCTAATTCCTGCCTGAGCGTAAGAATTTTCTCATAAGCCTGTTCTTTTGTCATTGCTTACTGAAGTACGGGTCGTTCAATGATTTCTATAGGTGGATTAACCCCGGATGGAAAAGTTGAGGTAGTAAACGATTCTAAGGTGGGGTCGTTTGTGAACTGACTTCTTCTTAGTATTCGTTCAGTTGGTGTAGAATCCTCGTGGAATTGCGTAATAACCCGATCATCATATATTACCAACATCTGGGCCAGTGAGCTGCTCAGGCGCAATTCATTAATAAAAGAAACACGCATACCAACTCCCTGATCTACCCAATACGGGCGACGGTTTTCGAAGGTGTCTGAGGAAACCCGGAAAGGCTCCAGGTTTCCGGTTGCAGCGTAAACCACAACATGCAATGTGTCTGGTAAAACGGCTGACGTTAATGAGGGATTCGGGGCAACAGGTGCATCTAAAGTGTCGGACATTAGTAAATCCGGGGCACTTTCTGAAAACTCATTTACGCTTAAATCGGCATTTTCGGTTAGGTCTGTTACCGACTCTGCGACTTCCCGAGTAAACCAGAAGCCAGCAGCAACCAGTAAAGCTACAATTGCAACAATACCGAGAATAAGTGGTAGGGGTATTTCATTTTTTTTGCTTCCCGAACCGGGATTGGCCCGATTCATTGAGCTCCAGTTTACATCTTTAGATTTAGGCGGAGCCGGTATCTTGGTTTGACCCGTATAACCAGGCCCAATACTGCTGCCATCAAGAACTTTTTTCTCCTTACGAATTGCGGGAGTAGGATTCTCCTTGTCTGATTGTTGCGCCTTTACCGTGCTGGAAGTCTTTTCAGAAACATCCGGTTTCTCCTCGGTCGCTGATCCCTTGTTTATAAGGGAGCTATCTTTGTCAGTTTTTGGGGAAGGCTCGGCAAAACCTGCAATATATTTTTTGCGGAGGAAACTATCGTAACGGCCTTGTTCGTGCAAATCCAGCGCAGCCGTGCTGTCGTCTTCAGAGACTTTAAGGCCACGAACATAAGTGCGCACAAAACATCGTACATAGGTAAGATTTCTGTCGGTAGTAAAAATACTACCGTCCTCAATCTGCTCAATATTTTCCATTGATATGCGCGTCTTGTCGTGCATATCCTGAATGCTGAGCTTTAATGATTCCCGTATTGCTTTTATATCTTCATGTATCTGAGACATATATTCGAGTTTAAAAAGATGATCGAGGTTGTTTGTACCTGGAAATATGCTGAATGATTTGAAACAGCCCGGTTTATAACAGGTTTTGAAATCGTAATCGATACACTGATTGTATAATGCTATTTGAACTCACTTAGGAAGCTACACACGATTGTAATCAGTTTTAGATTGATTTAGTTAAAAATTAAATTTATAAAAAACTCACGCCAAATAAGAACTGTTTTAAAGCTAACAATTCTGAGCGTATGTACCTTTTGCAAATAGCGGTATAACATTTGTGTGCCAAAAGGGTTTAAAAGCATCTGATACAGCTCGTATAGAGTAATACTGATATTCTATTCAAGCCGTTTTTGCAGTCTGTCTATAGAATTATGAAAAAATATGACACCGTAATTGATAAGAGGAATTGCGGTATGATCGACTTCTAAGGGTGTTAAGGGCAACCTCCTAAGAGATATACACAAAACAACTCCTCGACTAGCCCGATTATACAATTATTCGCAATTCACCCGAAATCATTCCTGATAAAATTTGAAAAGTAAAAATCTCTGCTTCTTAATACAGACGAAATTAGAATTTTATAAATAAAAAAGCAGCTATAGAAATAGTGTTAAAATACCTTCTTGAAATCTAGGTAAACACTCAAAAAAATAAATGGGAATACTCTATATAAAAGAAGATAGTACTATAAAATACGGTTCCCAACGTCTGTCTGCAATACCATATAGTATAGCAAATTATAAAAGACAGAGCAGAGGTCAATTGTCAGAATTCAGTAGACGTGGCAAATACGAAGATCGAACCTATGGTTCAACATCATTTCTGCTGTTACCTCGTCTGTGAAACTCCGCTTCCTATGTGGTGAAAACTTGCCGGGCTTGAATCAACCCATAAATTCTGAGTCGACCTCATACCAAATCAAAACCAGGAAAACTCATTAGATCTGCGCTAAATCGCTGGATTAATTAGAAGATTATACCTGTTCAGCATCATTTCAGCCCTAATATCCTCTGTGAAACTCCTCTACCTTTGTGGTGAAAATCTACCGGGTTTGAATCAACTCGTAAATTCTGAATTGGCCACATACCAAATCCTCACAAATTCGCTCGACAAATATTTCCGCCCGACACTCCTTTAGGCCGAAAATTTCATTAGTTTCAGAGCTGGAAAACATAAAAGCTTCTGGATGAAATTCTTTGACTTCAGCTCTTTAGTAACGGATGCAGTAATAAAAAGGCTTTGAAAAACCTTTTATAAATCAGCTGTACTGCAATCAAACCCATTTTTACATTATTCTCTGTGGTTACAAGTCCGCTAAATGCATTTTATAAGAAACTAAGCGCGCTCTCTTTTTCGCGATATATTACCATTGCCACGGCCTTACTCGTCGCAATGGTTCTAACGCGAATTCTGAGCCAGCAAGAATACGGCGAATATCGGAAAATTTGGCTTGTTTACAGTATTTTAGGCCCTGCATTCATCAACATTCTGGCCGGGATAATTTACTATAGGTCCAAAACAAGCCTGCTTCACCTTGCTGTATACAGCAATCTTTTCATCAGCTTTTTCCTTGCCACGATAACTACGCTCATTATCGTTTTACCGGCTACATTTTGGGCAGAATTGTTTTCTGTGCCCGAGCAAACTGCCGCGCTGCGCATTTTCGGGCTATACGCCTTTTTCTCAATAATTGCGGGTGTTGCCGAGCCTCTTTTCATTAGCCTTAGGCGCAATAAATGGCTGTTAACCTACACAACTGCCTATAATTTGATTGAGTTTTGTCTGATTGTAGGTTCCTTTATGCTGGGTCTGGAACTATATCAGATTTTCGCAATTATGACGCTGGGACCGCTAATGCGAACCGGACTTATTGCGGCTGTAGTTTGGAATGCACAGCTACCAAAGCCAGAATGGCGACCCGTTTGGGAAGAATGCCGGACTTCGTTTTCCTACGGCAGCGGTCTGCTTATTTTGTCGCTAACAGGCGTGGCAATGGTACAAACCGATAAATGGATTATCGGTCTTTTCTTCGAAAGCGACAGTATTTTTGCGATTTATGAAGTCGGGGCAAAAAAGCTACCCTTCCTTTTTGTACTTACCGCGGCAGCAAGCTCATCGCTTATTTCAGAATTTTCTGATCAGCTAAAAAGAGGTGAGTACAAACCGGCCCTCGATCAGGCGAAAAGCGCGGCGGGTACGCTATCGGTTATCATTCTCCCGCTTTGCACTGTTTTGTATGTTTATGCAGAAGAAGTTCTGTTTATTCTTTTTGGAGGTTATTCCGAGTCTGCGCCTATCTTCCGGATTTATTTATTTATGATCGCCACTCAGCTGGTATTTCCCCAAAGTATTGTGCTTGGTGCCGGCAGAAGCGGAGTAAACGCCGCATTTAGCGTTGCAGAGTTTATCCTGAACATCGTATTAGGAGTCGCGCTGGTAACCTGGATAGGACTCACGGGGCCGGCATGGGCATCTTTGCTTGCGCACATCTTTTTTACTGTTATGATGCTTTTCTATTGCCGCATCATAATGGGAATACCGCTAAAAAGCTTTATTCCCGGCAAACTCGCCCGACCGCTGCTTTATTTGGTTCCGGCACTATTCCTCATTGCGGCCGGTCTCAAATACTACGCATGGAGCAGCTGGCCCGGTTTTATACTTAGCACAGCCGTGGCAACAGTAATCATTACCCTGCTGATTTTAACGAGAAGAAGGCATGGAGGAGGGAGTGGGAGATAGGGAGACTGGATGCGGGTTGTTAATTTGCAGGAGAAAACTGACCGGGGAACAGTGGTCAGAGATCAGTGTGTTGATGCCTGAATATGGTTGACAGATTTAGTTAACATTTAGTGATTT
>JAIULZ010000087.1 GCA_022565805.1 Balneolales bacterium | reverse complement strand
TGAAGGTGGCCGTACCGTAGGTGCTGGTGTTGTATCTAAAATTCTGGACTAATTAAGAGGATTGATTGTGGCATCACAGCAAAAAATTAGAATAAAGCTTAAGTCTTACGATCATAATCTGATAGACAAGTCTGCTGAGAAGATTATCAAAACTGTGAAATCGACCGGAGCAGTAGTCTCCGGCCCGATTCCACTCCCAACCGATAAGTCTATTTACACAGTTAACAGATCAGTGTTCGTAGACAAAAAGTCCAGGGAACAGTTTGAGTCCAGATCACACAAAAGACTTATTGATATTTTGTCTACCGGTTCGCAAACAGTTGATGCGCTCATGAAACTTGAGTTGCCTTCTGGAGTGGATGTAGAAATTAAAGTTTGATTAACACTTATATCGCAAAAAAATGAGCGGATTATTAGGTATAAAAATTGGCATGACCAGCGTATTCGATGAAGCTGGTAACTTGCTTCCGGTTACTGTAGTGGAAGCAGGGCCATGTGTTATTACACAAAAGTTTACCAAAGAAGAAGATGGCTACGATGGTGTACAGCTTTCTTTTATGGACAAGAAAGCTAAAAATGTTTCCAAGGCATTACAGGGGCATTTTTCGAAAGCTGGCACTAGCCCAAAGCGATATGTACGTGAGTTTCGCGACTACCTGCCCGAAGGACTTGATTTGGGTGATGAACTAAAGGCCGAAGATATTTTTAAACCTGGTGACCGCGTAAATGTAGCGGGAACAAGCAAGGGTAAAGGCTTTCAGGGTGTTGTTAAGCGCCACGGTTTTAGTGGTGTTGGCGGAAGAACGCACGGACAGCACAATCGTGAACGAGCTCCGGGATCTATTGGACAGTCTTCAGACCCTTCAAAAGTTTTCAAAGGAATGCGAATGGGCGGGCGTATGGGTAACAGTCGTGTAACCATAAAGCAGCTTCAAATCGTAAAACTTTTGCCCGAATCTAACCTGATTCTTCTGAAAGGAGCCGTGCCCGGACCAAACGGCAGGCTTATTGAAATTCATAATGCTTGAAAGATAAGGCATCAATAATGAAAGTATCTATATATACCGTCGAAGGCAAAGAATCTGGCCGTGAGCTCGACTTAAACGAATCTGTATTCGCAATTGAGCCCAGGGAAGAACTTGTCTATGAAGACGTAAGAGCGTATTTAGCGCATCAAAGACAGGGAACTGCCAAAACCAAAGGCCGTACCGAAGTAAATGGTGGTGGTCGCAAGGCCTACCGTCAAAAAGGTACTGGTAACGCAAGACGTGGTTCTATGAGGTCTCCATTGTTAAAAGGCGGTGGTACTGTTTTTGGCCCCAAGCCAAGAAACTACACCATACGTCTTTCTAAAAAGATGAAGAATCTGGCCCGTAAGTCTGCTTTTACTTACAAAGTACAGGAAGAAGCGATAAGGGTAATTGAAGATTTTTCTTTTGATGAGCCAAAAACTTCAAAACTACAGAATATACTGAACAGTTTTGAGTATCAAGGTAAGAAGGTATTATTACTCACACCATCGACTAATACATCTGTTTACAGATCGGGAAGAAATATCCCTGGTGTAAGCGTATTAGAAGCTAGTAAGCCATCAACTTACGAAATATTGCATGCAGACTATGTTTTAGTAATGGAATCTGCTGTCGAAGTGATCAACAGCAATTTAGATAAACCTGCAGATGAGGTGGCAGCATGAGTACTATCCTGAAAAAACCACTGATAACTGAAAAGCTTACGCGTATACAGGAAACATTCAATCAGTATTGTTTCGAAGTAGATATCAGAGCATCAAAGCCTGAAATCAAAGCTGAAATAGAAAGATTATATCCAGAAGTTACTGTTACTAAGGTGAGAACCTTGATTACCTCTACCAAGCCTAAAGGTCGTTTTACAAAAGGCGGATATATTTCTGGTAGGACAGCAAAAGTAAAAAAAGCTTTTATCAGCCTGAAAGATGGTCAGGAAATTGACTTCTTCAGCGAAATCTAATAGAGACTGAGATAATGCCAACAAGAAAGTTAAAACCGATAACACCCGGAACAAGGCATCGTATAGCGCCTGATTTCAGCGACGTTACAACCTCAGTCCCTGAAAAGTCGTTAATTGCCCCTTTGTTCAATAAGGGTGGTCGTAACCATAATGGCCGTATTACTACCAGGCACCAGGGTGGTGGGCATAAGCGCCGTTATAGAGTTATAGATTTTAAAAGAGATAAGTTTGATGTACCAGCTTCGGTTAAAACGATCGAATATGATCCTAACCGTACAGCTAGAATAGCTTTACTCGCATATGCAGATGGCGAGAAAAGATATATTTTGGCTCCCGATAAGATAAAAGTCGGTGATCAGGTTATTTCAGGTGATAGAGTAGCACCAGACAGAGGAAATGCTCTTCCACTTATGAAAATACCACTGGGTACAACTATACATAATATAGAGCTAGCACCTGGTCGTGGTGGTCAAATTGTTCGTAGCGCTGGCGCTAGTGCACAGTTGATTGCTAAGTCCGAAAGATATGTAACTGTTAAGTTACCATCTGGTGAGGTTCGCATGATATTAGGTACTTGTATTGCAACTATTGGTGTAGTGAGCAATATAGACCATATGAATGTAACACTCGGTAAAGCAGGACGAAGCAGGTGGCTTGGTATTCGCCCGACTACACGTGGTGTGGCAATGAACCCTGTTGATCACCCAATGGGTGGTGGAGAAGGTAAAGCTTCTGGAGGTCTACCGCGCTCACCATGGGGGCAGTATGCCAAAGGTAAAAAGACGCGTAACCGCCGCAAACTGTCTTCAAAATTCATAGTTCGCAGACGAAATCAAAAGTAACAAATTATGCCTAGATCATTAAAAAAAGGGCCTTTTGTCCATTATAAACTTCAGAAAAAGGTTGATCAAAGTCTGGAGACCAAGTCGAAAAAAGTAATTAAGACCTGGTCAAGAGCTTCCATGATCACCCCGGATTTTGTCGGTCTTACATTTGCGGTACATAACGGGAAACAGTTTGTTCCTGTATATATAACCGAAAATATGGTTGGTCAAAAGCTGGGTGAATTTGCTCCTACCCGAACATTCAAGGGCCATCCCGTAAAGAAAGGCGATAAACGATAATCAGATGGAAACAACAATTATAAAAGAAGCAAGAGCCGTACAAAAGTACCTCAGAAGAGCACCTCGCAAGCTTCGTCTTGTTGCTGATGTTGTGCGTGGTCAACGGGTTGATAAAGCCCTTGATTCGCTAAAATTCATCAATAAGGCCGGAGCCGTAGATGTATCCAAAGTGATTCGTTCAGCTGCTGCCAATCTTCAGGACAAAAACGATGAATCTTCCATTGATATGAATGCCATGCGCATTAAAACTATAATGGTAGATGAAGGTCCTACACTGAAACGTATTCAGCCTGCACCGCAGGGTCGTGCGCATCCTATTCGTAAAAGGATGAGCCATATTACGGTAGTAGTAGAAGCAATAGATGAATTTGAAACAAACGACGAGGAATAAGCTTTGGGACAAAAAACACATCCTATCGGTCTGAGACTTGGAATTATCCGTGGTTGGGATTCTAATTGGTATGCTGATACTGCTACAGCAGACAATGTTAAAGAAGATTTTATTCTGAGAACATATTTGCGTAAGCGTTTAAGCAATGCTGGTTTATCCCGGATAATTATTGAACGTACGCCAAAAAGAGTTTTGTTAACACTTCTTACTAGCCGTCCAGGCGTAGTTATTGGCCGCGGTGGAGACGAAGTTGAAAAGATTCGTCAAGAGCTTAAGAAGTTCACTAACAAAGAAGTACAAATTAATATTAGTGAAATTAAACGCCCTGAAGTAGACGCAAGTTTAGTAGCCCAAAATATTGGGCAACAGCTTGAGGCGCGTATTTCTTTCCGTCGCGCTATGAAAACAGCGATATCTTCTGCTGTAAGAATGGGCGCTAAGGGTATTAAGATAAAATGCAGTGGGCGACTTGGCGGTGCTGAAATGGCTCGTACAGAGCAGTATAAAGAAGGCCGTGTGCCTCTGCATACTTTGAGAGCGGATATTGATTATTACAATCATACTGCTCACACAATTTACGGCACCATTGGCGTAGCTGTTTGGATATTCAAAGGCGAAATAATTGGTGAAGTTGATCTTTCTCCAGTAGCAGCTGCTGCTAAGCAGGAAAACGCTCCAGGCCCGGGTAAACGTAAGCCAGGCGGCGGACGTCGTGATCGCAGAAAGCGAGGCGGCGGTAATAGTGGTGGTGGTGGCAGAGGCAATCGCCGTAATAGCAAAGCATAACTTTTTATCCGTAAACTGATAAAATCATGTTAGAACCAAAAAGAGTAAAACGCAGAAGAACACATAAAGGCAGAATTAAGGGAAATACATCCCGTGGTCATGAAATTGCTTTTGGTGATTTTGCTATCAAGGCGCTTGAACCCAAGTACATAACGTCTCGCCAAATTGAGGCTTGTCGTATTGCTATTTCACGTAAAATGTCTCGTGAAGGGCAGATCTGGATTCGCATTTTCCCTGATAAACCCATAACAAGCAAGCCTGCTGAAACCCGTATGGGTAAAGGAAAAGGTGCTCTTGATCATTGGGTTGCTGTAGTGCATCCGGGTCGCATTCTATTCGAGATTACGGGTGTAAGCAAAGAATTGGCACATCAGGCTCTACGTCTGGCTCAATTTAAGCTACCGATCAAGACTAAGATCGTGACCAGAAGAAATTACCAAGGCAGCTAACCATTCAGGAGCAACATATGAAACCACACGAATTACGCGAATTATCTCTGGATGAATTAGAGGTCAGGATTAAAGAAAATCAAGAGTCTCTGCAAAAGATGAGATTCAATAAGTCGGTAGCTGGTCAGGTAGAAAACCCGGCCCGTTTCAAGATGTTCAGAAGGGAAAAAGCCCGTCTTTTAACCATATTGGCTGAGAAACAAGCTACAGCCTAATATAATGCCACTAAGCAAACAGAGTATTATGTCAGAACAAACAGAACGCAACGAAAGAAAGCAAAGGATCGGACGGGTCGTTAGCAACAGTATGAATAAAAGCATAACTGTGGCAGTGGAGCGCCAGATCAAGCACCCCATCTATGGTAAGTTTATTACCAAGACTAAGAAGTATATGACTCATGATGAGGAAAATATTGCTTCTCCGGGTGATATCGTAAGAATAATGGAGACTCGCCCGCTATCGAAGACCAAGCGTTGGAGATTACTCGAGATCATAGAAAAAGCCAAATAAATTGCACTCATTGAGGAATTAACGACCAATGGTACAAACACAATCTATTTTAACAGTAGCGGATAACAGCGGTGCAAAAAAGGTAATGTGCATCAAAGTTCTAGGAGATTCGAAACGCAGGTACGCCAGCGTTGGAGATCTGATAACCTGCTCAGTAAAAGCTGCCATACCAGGTGGTAATGTAAAGAAGGGCGATGTTGTTAAAGCGGTAGTAGTACGCACAAAAAAAGAGTACCGCCGCCCCGATGGAAGCTACATCCGTTTTGATGAAAATGCAGCAGTAGTTATCAATAAAGATAATGAGCCTGTGGGAACACGTATTTTTGGACCCGTCGCTCGTGAACTGCGTGAAGCAAATTTCATGAGAATCGTTTCTTTGGCACCAGAAGTACTTTAAAAGTATAACAGGATAAAATCATGCCACGTAAGTTTAACAAGCAAAAAAAGCTCCATGTCAAAAAAGGCGACATGGTTAAAGTTATTTCCGGAGCTTCCAGAGGAAAAGGAAAAGAAGATGGAATCGGCAAAGTGCTTATGGTTTTTCCGGAAACGGAAAGAGTACTTGTTGAGGGTATCAATGTCCGGGTTAAACATCAGAAGCCTAATCAGGAATATCCACAAGGTGGTCGTCTTCAGAAAGAGATGCCTATTCACGTTTCTAACGTAATGCCTCTGGATCCTGTAAGCAACGAACCAACAAGAGTTGGCCGTAAAAAAATTGAAGAAAACGGAAAATCTCGCTGGGTTAGATATTCTAAACTCAGTGGCGAAGTTCTTGATAAATAGGATTTGATTAACTATGGCTGAAGCAAGACTATATACCCAGTATAAGCAGGAAATTGCCCCTAAAATGCTTAAAGATTTTGATCTTGGCAATGTGATGGCTGTTCCTCGTATTCAGAAAGTCATCATCAACGTTGGGGTTGGTGAAGCTGTATCTGACAGAAAAAGATTAGATGATGTTGCTGCTAATGTGGCCTTAATTACCGGTCAAAAGCCTGTACTAACTAAAGCCAGAAAATCTATCTCTAACTTTAAGCTTAGAGAAGGTATGCCCATCGGTTGTAAAGTTACGCTAAGACGATCAAAGATGTATGAATTTATAGATCGTTTAGTTAACTTGGCGCTCCCTCGAACCAGGGATTTCCAGGGTGTTAGTGATAAGGGCTTTGATGGTCGGGGTAATTTTACCATGGGCATTAAGGAACATGCTATTTTCCCGGAAATTGATTCGGATAAAATGGATCAGATCCACGGGCTCAACATCACCTTTGTAACAACAGCTCAAAATGATGAGCAAGCTTATGCTTTGCTTAAATCTTTTGGGATGCCCTTTGTTAAACGCAACAAAAACTGATAAGCTCAAATTATGGCAAAAAAAGCCTGGATAGCGCGTAACGAAAAGCGCAAAAAAGCTGTCGAAAAATACGCCGAAAAAAGGAAAGCCTTAAAAGAAGCCGGAGACTACGAAGGTCTGCAAAAGCTTCCACGTAATGCCAGCCCTACAAGGGTTAGAAACAGATGCAGCATTACTGGTCGTTCGCGCGGCTTTGTAGGTAAATACGGTATTTCACGGATTAAATTTCGTGAAATGGCTCTTAATGGCGAACTCCCCGGTGTAAAAAAAGCCAGCTGGTAACAAAACAATATATTTTATTCATATCTCATACAATCATGACTGATCCTATAGCAGATTATCTGACAAGAATCAGAAATGCTCAGCGTGCTGGGCATAGGAGAGTAGATATACCTGCTTCTAAGTTGAAGCGGGCTATTACTCAAATCTTGTTAGACAAAGGTTACATTCAGAACTATCTGGATATCGATGATGGTAAGCAGGGTTTGATACGTGTTTTTCTGAAATACGATCACTACGGTTTGCCTGTCATCAAGAAAATAGATCGTATTTCCAAGCCCGGTTTGCGTAAGTACTGTTCTAATGAAGCTGTTCCCCGTGTATTAAACGGCTATGGAATAGCTATTCTCACAACTTCTAAGGGTGTGATGACAGACAAGGAAGCGCGTAAACTTAATGTTGGCGGCGAAATTATTTGCTACGTTTATTAATCTGAGGTTACGACATGTCACGAATTGGTATTTTACCCATTGCAATAACACAGAATGTAGACGTAAAGCTCACCGGCTCAACAATTACTGTTAAAGGTAAAAATGGCGAGTTGTCTCTTGATGTGGATAGCAGAATAGAAGTAAAAGAAGAAAATGGCGAACTTCATGTTGGCCGTAAAAATAATGATAGACAGAGTCGGGCAATGCACGGCCTGTATCGCTCTTTAATCAACAATATGTTTGTTGGTGTAACAGACGGTTTCAAAAAAGAACTTGAGATTATAGGTGTAGGTTTTAGAGCTTCCATGAATGGTGATATGCTCGAGCTTGCCCTTGGTTATTCACACTCCTTTTACTTCATACCACCTGCAGGTATTACAATAGAAGTAGATACAAAAACTTCTAAGGTTCCCAGAATTATTATAACCGGTGCCGATAAGGCAATGGTGGGTCAGGTAGCAGCTAAGATCCGCTCATTCAGAAAGCCAGAGCCTTACAAAGGTAAAGGTATTCGCTATGTAGGCGAATTTGTACGGAAAAAAGCTGGTAAATCCGCAGGTAGATAATTTTAAAACGCTATGTTTATTAAACAAAAGAATAGTAGAGACAGAATTCGTAAAAGAATTCGCTCCAAAATATCCGGAACGCCGACCAGGCCCCGCCTGTCTGTTTTTAAAAGTTCAAAGCACATTTATGCGCAGTTAATTGATGATATTAATGCTATTACTATAGCACATGCATCTTCGTTAACCCCGTCGCTTAAAGCTGAATTAGAAAATAAAGGTGGCCTCGAAAAAGCCAACGCAGTTGGTAAACTTGTCGCCAAAATGGCCACGGATGCAAACATTACATCTTGTGTATTCGATCGTAGCGGATATGCATATCACGGGTTAGTTCGGGAAATTGCCGAAGGCGCTCGTGAAGGTGGACTAAAATTCTAAATTTTCAGACAGCATGCCTAGATTCAGACGCAGAAATTACAATATAAAAGCAAGTGAGCTAAATCTTGAAGATAGACTAGTTCATATTAACCGCGTAGCTAAAGTAGTTAAAGGTGGTCGCAGGTTTAGCTTTAACTCGATTGTTGTTGTCGGTAATAAAGAAGGTATCGTTGGCAACGGAATGGGTAAAGCGAATGAAGTATCTGATGCCATTCAAAAAGGTGTTGATGATGCTCGTAAAAACCTTATTCGAGTTCCTATTACCTCAACAGGATCTATACCATTTAAGGTTACGGGAAAATGCGGTGCCGGTCGCGTATTGTTAATACCGGCATCAGAAGGTACTGGAGTTATTGCAGGTGGACCAGTTAAAGCAGTACTTGAAAGTGCTGGTATTACTAATATTCTTAGTAAGTCTTTGGGGTCTTCTAATCCGCATAATATGGTTAAAGCTACCATCGATGCACTCAAACAGCTAGTGGATCCTTCCGAAATTGCTCAAAGAAGAGGTATTTCGCTGCATAAAGTCTTCGAAGGATAATTCATAACCTTTTTTATTTGTTGGTACAAAAATGAAATTACATAACCTAATAGCCCCTGAACCTAATCGTAAGACGACAAAGCGTGTCGGTAGAGGAGAAGGTTCTGGTTTAGGGCAACAGTCCGGTAGAGGACATAAAGGTCAGAAGTCGAGAAGTGGTTATTCGTACAAGTCTGGTTTTGAAGGTGGTCAAATGCCACTTCAGCGTCGTGTTCCCAAGTTTGGGTTTAAAAACCCATTTCGTAAGGAATATAAAGCTGTAAACCTCGACAGCATACAAACACTGATTGATGAAGGCAAGCTCTCAGAAAATATAGTTCTGGCTGATTTCGCTCGTGTAGGGCTGGTTGGCAAAAAAGACCGAATAAAAGTGCTAGGTAGAGGAGAACTCAAATCTGGAGTTTCTATCGAAGCCAATGCTTTTAGTAAATCAGCCACTGAAGCCATCGAGAAAGCCGGTGGTTCTTCAAAAATCGTTTAATTCATTTAACGGCTCCGCTATCTGATGAGTTTGATTGAAAACTTTCAAAATATCTTCAAAATTGAAGAGCTTAGAAACCGTATTCTATACACGATTGGTATTCTGCTAATCTTTAGAGTAGGTACCTTCATTACAATGCCTGGCGTTGATGCAACCATTTTGGCTGAGGCCGGAGATGGACCTGCAACTGACTTTCTCGGGTTAATTAATCTTTTTGTTGGAGGCGCATTTGCAAGAGCTGGTGTATTTGCTCTTGGTATTATGCCCTACATTACCGCTGCTATTATCATTCAGCTAATGGGAGCCGTAGTTCCATACTTCCAGAAACTGCAGCGTGAAGGAGAAGATGGCAGAAGAAAGATTAATCAGTTAACGAGGTATGGTACCGTTCTGATTACTTTGATTCAGTCTATAGGTTTTGGTATAAACTTGCTCGCAACTCAGCCCGAAGCCATTGTAGTAGGACGTACAGCTTTTATTATTAACTGTATGATCGTACTTACAGCAGGTACTGTATTTGTGATGTGGCTTGGCGAGCGTATAACAGAACGGGGTATTGGTAATGGTATTTCATTACTTATCATGATCGGTATCATTGCAGCTTTACCAACAAACTTTGCCAACGAAGTCCGTACACAGGCTAATGCAATTATTGTTGTAATTGAAGTGCTCGTGCTTGTAGGTATAACCGGTTCAGTTGTACTGTTAACCCAAGGACAACGAAGAATACCTGTACAATATGCCCGAAGGGTGGTTGGTCGAAAGGTTTACGGTGGTACCACGCAGTATTTGCCCTTACGAGTGAATGCTGCAGGAGTAATGCCAATTATCTTTGCTCAGTCAATTATGTTTATACCGAGCACGTTCGGCATGTTTTTCCCGAACAATGATACAATACAGGCTCTTACAAGATGGTCTGGTGATTTCACTGGTCTTACTTACTCAATCGTTTTCTTCATCATCTGTGTGTTTTTCACATTTTTCTATACAGCAATTGTGATTAACCCCAAAGAGATGGCAGATACCATGAAAAGGCAAGGCGGGTTTATACCCGGTGTGCGACCCGGAAAGCAAACTGTTGAGTTTATAGATAATATACTCACCAAGATTACCTTCCCCGGTGCATTGTTTTTATCTTTTGTAGCCATATTACCAGCTATTGTAGCTAATCTAGGAGTAACTCCTGGTTTTGCAATGTTCTATGGTGGCACAAGTTTGCTGATTATCGTAGGCGTAGGTCTAGATACATTACAGCAGGTAGAAAGTCATCTCATGATGAGGCATTACGACGGTTTCATGAAATCCGGGCGTATTAAAGGGCGCCGTAGAATGTAATGGTTTATCTAAAAAGTGAACAGGAAATAGAGTTGATGCGTAAAAGCGCTCAACTCGTTTCCCTGACTCATGCCGAAGTAGCAAAGTACATAAAACATGGCGTTGCTACATCTAAGCTAGATCTTGTTGCTGAAGAGTTTATTAAGCAACATAACGCAAAACCAGCTTTCAAAGGATACGGGCCCAGATCTAATCCTTTCCCTTATACACTATGTATATCGGTAAATGATTCAGTAGTACATGGTTTCCCCGGTAATTATGAGCTGCAGCACGGTGATATTGTTTCTGTAGATTGTGGAATTAATCTTAACGGGTATTTTGGTGATGTAGCTTACACCTATATTGTAGGTGAATGTGATCCGGAAACTTTTAAGTTACTTACCACAACAGCAGAATCATTGTATAGAGGTATTGAACAAGCTGTTCATGGAAATACAATCGGTGATATTGGCAATGCAGTGCAAAAACATTGCGAAAATGCAGGTTATGGAGTTGTACGTGATTTAGTAGGTCACGGACTTGGGAAATCTCTACATGAGGATCCCTCAGTGCCGAATTTTGGAAGAGCAGGCCGAGGTAAGAGATTAAGATCCGGTATGACTCTTGCAATTGAACCTATGATAAACAAAGGCTCCTGGAAAGTTAAAACGCTTAAAGACGGCTGGACAATTGTAACAGCAGATGGCAGCGTTTCTGCTCATTACGAGCACGATGTAGTTGTAAGAGAAGGCGAAGCTGAAATTTTGTCTACTTTTCAGTATATTGAGGAGATAACCAAAATTCAAATAGACCAAAGTCTTACACATGGCTAAACAAGAGCCTATAAAACAAGAAGGAACTATCGTTGAGGCATTGCCAAATGCACAGTTCAGAGTTGAATTAGATAACGGTCATGAAATATTGGCCCATGTATCAGGTAAAATGAGAATGTTTTACATCAAAATTTTACCAGGCGACAAAGTTACTGTTGAAATGTCTCCGTACGATCTGTCTAAGGGCAGAATAACTTATCGTTACAAATAAGGAAACTAATGAAAACCAAGTCTTCAGTTCGTAAAAGAACTTCCAGCGACAAAATTGTTCGCAGAAAAGGAAGAATCTACATTATAAACAAGAAAAATCCTCGCCATAAGCTGCGTCAGGGTTAATTTCAAAGCATAGATAGATATATGGCAAGATTATCTGGTATAGACCTACCTAAACAAAAACGCGGCGCTATAGGATTAACTTATATTTATGGAATTGGTCCGACTCGCGCTAAATATATTCTCGATACACTGGGTATCTCCTACGACACGAAAGTAGGCGAATGGTCAGACGATGAAGTTGTTGAGATACGTAAATTCCTTGAAGAGAATTACAAGCTTGAAGGTGCACTGCGTTCTGAAGTAAACGGTAATATCAAAAGATTAATGGATATTGGCTGTTATCGTGGTTTAAGGCACAGACGCGGACTTCCAGCCAGAGGGCAACGTACGAAGACTAATGCACGTACCCGTAAGGGGCGCCGTCGTACTGTAGCTGGGAAAAAATCTGCACCTCGTAAGTAAGTTCTAATCTTCAGTTATAGTAAATACAAATGGCAAAAAGACAAGCAAAAACTGCAGCCGCAGCTAAAAAAAAGAAGAAGCAATTAGCAGATCCTAATGGATTAGTGTTTATTAAAGCTACTTTTAATAATGTTATTGTTACAATAACGGATGTAGCCGGAAACACAATTTCCTGGTCTTCGGCCGGAAATCAGGGTTTTAAAGGTTCCAGAAAAAACACTCCTTATGCAGCTCAGCTCAGCGCAGAGTCTGCCGGACGTACAGCCCATGAAATGGGTCTTCGCAAGGTTAATGTTTTTGTAAAAGGACCAGGAACAGGTCGCGAAGCCGCTATCAGGGCTTTAGGTGCTATTGGATTCGAAGTAGAATCTATAAAAGATACTACGCCTATCCCACACAATGGCTGTCGTCCCCCAAAAAGAAGAAGAGTATAGTATTTTTTATTAATTCATACACGTAATGGCTAGATATACCGGACCAAAACAAAAGAAAGCTCGTCGTTTTAAAGAACCTATCTTTGGAGCGAGTAAAGCCCTGGAGCGTAAACCTTACGGACCAGGCCAGCATGGAAGATCACGTTTTCAGAAGAAATCTGAATACGCTGTTCAGCTTGAGCAAAAGCAAAAAGCCAAATATACATATGGTCTGCTTGAGCGACAGTTTAGAAATCTTTTTGAAAAAGCCAGCTCCAAAGAAGGGGTAACTGGCGAAAACCTGATGAAGTTCTTAGAGGCTCGTCTTGATAATACAGTATTCCGTTTAGGGTATGCAAGAACAAGACGTCAGGCTCGTCAGCTTGTAACTCACAAACACATAGTCGTAAACGGAATTGTGGTAAATATACCTTCCTATACGCTAAGAGCAGGTGATATAATATCTATTAGACCTAAGTCTAAAAATGTTGCTCTTATTAATGAATCTCTACAGGCAGCTCCAAAGAGCAGATATAACTGGCTCGAAATTGATAAAAAGTCCATGTCTGGTAGATTTCTTAGCTATCCAGAAATAGACGATATACCAGAGAATATAAATGTTCAGCTTATCGTTGAGCTTTATTCTAAGTAATTCCCACTAACCCGATTACCCATTTTTTTATGAGCAATACAAATCTCCAGATGCCCAACAGCTTAATGGTAGATGAGTGTACCGATACGTTTGGGAGATTTATTCTTCAACCTCTGGAACGTGGTTACGGGGTTACTATAGGTAATTCTTTTCGTCGTGTTTTGCTCTCATCGTTACCTGGCATTGCTATAACAGCCGTTAAAATTGATGGTGTTAAGCACGAATATTCCAGTATTAAGGGCGTTTCAGAAGATGTATACGACATCATTTTGAATTTGAAAGGAGTTCGTTTTAAGCAAATAGAGCAGAGCTCTGGCATTATTACCGTAGACCTTAAAGGCCCAGCAACATTTACTGCCAGCAGTATCAATGAAGCTAGTTCAGAATACACTGTACTTAATACAGATCATCATATAGCTACTTTAGCCGAAGACGCTCACATACGTATTGAACTTCACCTTGGGCGTGGCCGCGGATATGTAACTTCCGAAGAAAATGTGATAGAAGAAGAATCTGATATCGGTATACTGCCGATTGATACCATCTTCACACCTATAAAATCAGTTAAATATACTGTTGAAAATGTCCGTGTTGGACAAAAAACTGATTTTGAGAAATTGATAATGGAAGTTGTTACCGATGGGTCAATTAATCCTAAAGAAGCCTTAACAATAGCTGGTAAGATTCTCAAAGATCACATCGAGAAATTTATTACAGAAGAAATTGAAGAGCCGTTTACGCAGGAAGAAGACGAAGTGGATGCTGAATCGGTACGTATAGCAAATCTTCTCAAAACTAGCATTGAGGACCTAAATCTTAGCGTTAGAGCGTATAACTGTCTTAAATCAGCAAATATAAATACTATTGCTGAATTAGTTTCAAAAGATGAGTCCGAGCTACTTCGCTTCCGTAATTTTGGTCGTAAGTCTCTTGCCGAACTTCTTGAAGTTATTGAAGAAAAAAATCTTCAGTTTGGCATGGACGTGAATAAATATTTAGATAAACAAAAAAACTTGTAAGGATTGACTTATGCGTCACCAGGTCAGAGGCAGAAAATTAAGCAGAACCAGCTCGCACAGACTTGCTACTATGCGTTCTCTAAGTGCTGCTTTAATCAAGCACCACAGAATAGTTACAACTGTTGCTAAAGCCAAGGAATTGCGTCGATTTGTCGAGCCCGTAATCTCACGTGCTACCAAAGATGATACACCACACAACAGAAGACAAATCTTTTCCTTCTTAAATGATAAACATGCTGTTACAGCTTTGTACGATGAAGTTGTTCCCGTTGTCGGCGACAGACCAGGTGGATACACCCGTGTTATTAAGATTGGGAATAGATCCGGAGATGGTGCACCTACAGCTTTAATCGAGCTCGTAGACTTTAACGATGTTAAACCTGAAGGTAAAACCGTTAAGAAGAAGCGTACCAGAAGAGCTGGGAAGAAAAAATCTGCATCAGATACAGATTCTACTTCGGAAGCTCCCGAAGAGAAGGGCAAAGAAGAATAATAATTGCCTTTTTAGATTTTCAGATGGCGTTTTTGCAAATTTGCAAAAACGCCATTTTTGTTTTTATCAGATATTATATTTTTAATTCAGGGTAAAAAAACTAATACCACCTGAATCGATAGTTTTTACTGCAATATTATTTTGATCTATATAATGAATTATTCGGATTGAGATTAATTGCGACATTGGGTGTCGTGGATTTAATCTAGGAGACGTTTGCAAGCAAGAAATAAAGAAGTCGGTATTGTCAGCGTATAGCCTACTCATTATAGTATAGGCCTGTATAATGTATTGAAGACCATTCGAAGTTTATTTAATTGATCTGATCTTGACCTGCTCGTGCGCCTATCTTAACAATGGATTTACAGTTAGGTTGGTTGAATGCCTATAATTTTGGATGACTAGCTTCATACGCCTTTGGCTTACCTCTATCGCGTTGATCAGCATATCGTTGCTGACATCCTGAAGCTACTTGGGGTTATCTATGCGATTCAAATTTATAAATCGACTAAGAATAATATAGTAACGAAGATATGTTTTATTACCGACAAGCAACGGGAATGGTCTAAGTTGGTTAATCTTTAACTATTTTTGGATATTCCAGAGTCGAACTCAGGAATTAAGTGCCTCTAATCTCATATATCCAACTTACAGATTAGTAAAAAGTTTATTATTAGTTGGATTTCATTGCTAAAATAATGGACATTGCTAAAAACTGAATCTTAGCTATAGGTAGTATCAGTCAGCCGCATGTACGTTTAATCGAGCGGGATAAGGCTGCCAAAATGGTTGAATATGGGGCAAAACTGGACTTATAACTCTTTGACTACCACTTTACGTACTTGACCCGGTGCTAGGATGCCTACGATGAGATCTCAGATCTGCAGCACCAGGCTAGCACCTAAAAGTTTCTATAATAAAAGTGCCCAGAACTGATTCAGTGCGATAAATTTAGCATCCCAATGAAAACCGCAAATGATTCGGGTATCGAAATATACGGCTGTCAGCCGAACCCAAAAGCTCCAAGCCTGTGCTAAGCAAATAGTAGAAGAAGAAAAAGTGCCACGAATACACTGAGCGCAACCACATCGAGGGCCGGATTGGAATCGCCAAGCAGCCATAGCCGCTAAATGAAATAAAAGCCAGACTCCGAAGCACTTATGAGATCTGGATTGCAGCCACTCTATTTGTGCTGTACTTATCCCCCTTCGCAAATTAGGCTGGATTTACTTTATGACAAAGGCTAAATTAGAGTTTCCAAGCAGCTTTTTTGTTCGTATGAACACCATTATGATCTATAACAAGCCTTAGCTGTTGTGTTGTAAATAGCTTAGTTTAATTGTTTTGAGGTTAATGTAGTAGAAATTTCTATCTGTCTAAACAATTATATAAGGTGGCTATATTTGATTAAACTCTGAGAATACGTAACACTCAAAAATGCACTAGAACTACGTTCGCTTAAGACTACTTATAAGAAAAATTGTATTTGAAAATAGTTTGCAATTTTTTTTATGTACTAATTAGTAAATAATAACACAAAATATTCTGCTAATTATATCAGTGTTCCGCTTATTCTAGCATATTGTTTACAAAATATCTGTATTTAAAGTAGTAACTATTGGTAATCAAGTGTTCATCACATCAATTGTGTATGTTTAGATAACTATTAGCTTACCTAATTTATTCCTTTTTCGTTTTATCTAAAAATAAACACCCTATTTCCTAATGCGGAAAAGAAGTTATTATTTATAAGTAATTGATTGATAGTAATTTGAGTTGTTATGGTGGTGTTATTGTGTTGCAAAATGGTGTTGGG
>JAIULZ010000086.1 GCA_022565805.1 Balneolales bacterium | reverse complement strand
ATCGAGCTTTGAGTTAGCGTAGTAACTTCTACTTAACCCGCAATACAAATCTTTTTTTACAATAAAAGTGTAAGGTTATAATAGAAATTGACTCTGAAATGAAAATTGGAGCATAAAATCGGCCTTTCAGGCCAGATTCTGCGAATTGGTGTACTCCAAACCTAAATACCGGGTCAATTAAAAAAAGTCATAATCGGTTTATGAGCACAAAAGAGATCATAAAAAAGATGGACACAAGCCGGAGGCTCAGCCGGCTTTCCGAGATTTGGAGCGGTGTAGAGTCGGTGCTTTTTCCATGTTGCTGCACATCCTGTGGTATTTTGCTCGAAAAACAAAGCCGGTATTTATGTGACGACTGCGTTGCTCAGCGCTTTGAAGATCCCAATCCGGTTAATGAGAGTACCTGCGGCAAAATTATCCTGCCCGATGAAGTCCTTTTTCAGGATGCGCTCTGGAGGTACGACAAAGCCGGTAGTTTGCAGCGACTCATGACCATGCTAAAGTATGAAGGCATGGGCGAAGTTGGTTCCGAGCTTGGCGAGTATCTTGGGCGTCGACTGGCAGACCGCCATTTGAACTCCAGAATTTCTGATCCGGAAGAAGCTGTGCTCCTCCCCGTACCGCTTCACCCTGTAAGGCTCAAAAAGAGAGGCTATAATCAGGCCGAAAAAATTGCGCGGGGTATTCAGCGCATTACCGAAGTAAAAGTGGCCTCCACAGATGTGCTGTTACGGGTGAAGCATACCGTTTCCCAAACCCGTTTTCGCGTAAATGAGCGCCTGGAAAACCTGAGCAAGGCTTTCAGGCTGGATCGGGCCGATGTTCTCCATAACCGGCATGTTATTTTGGTTGATGATGTCTTCACAACCGGATCGACCTGTTTTTCCATTAGCAGCGTTATTGCAGCGGCGAAACCTGCGTCTGTTTCGATACTGACGGTCGGCTTGGCTTGAGATTTGCGTAAAAAGAGGTGATGAGGCCGCAAAGAATTTATTTTTTGGCAGATTCGTGCTACCTTTCATTTATGATGAATAAATCCTCCTCGAAAGCAAATACCGAAAAAATTACTTATCTGGATACCCCGCTGGGAATTATTACGCCGCAGGGGCATCAATTTCGCACTAATGAAGCGATGCTTGCCAAATATGCCGGGCCGCTGTTCGAAATCCATCCGGTTTCAGATTTAGTTGAAAAATCTGTAAGCTGGATTGAATCTACTGACGGTGCAGGTATCATTTTAACCCTTGCTACATTTCTGCTGATGCCGCTTTATGTGGCAATACCGCTCACAATAACACTCGCTTTTCTGTGGCATTTGTACACCCCGTTAATGACAATGCCTTCCGCAACCGGCCTTATCCGGATAATTAAACATGATTTATTTTTGTTTGCCGCGGCTGTTGCACCGCTTTCCTGGTTTGGCATGTCGGGCTTGTACGGTCATCTTGCGGCGGGCATGATACTGATTCTGGGATTTAAATTTGGCTGGATACGGGGGCTTTTTTCAAAACTTACCGAAGCCCGTTCAAATGATAAACCTGGCAGAAACGACCGAATTCTAAATATGCTCATTATCCGGTTTTCAATTCGTGAAAAAGTGTCGTTGGATAACCTCCGGAAAATGGAGAATGATATTATGGCGGCCATTCAGAAAAGTAAGGAACAGCGAAGCCGACTGTTCGGTAAAAAAAAGTGATATCTTGAGTACGAAGTATTCTGCCTTAAAAGTCATCACCCGACAAAAAATCCCTATTACTCCATTACAAATGAGCACCAATTTGAGAAATCTGTGCCTGCTTTTTATAGTGGCGCTACTAACCGCTTCATTTGCCGGCTGCTCCAGCTCGGGATGGATTGGTTCGGATGAGTTTATCAGCAACAGCACCATCCACATTGAATCGCCCGATTCGCTTGTATTCAAGCTGGACGACCGCAGGCTGAACGCCGAATATCGCCAAAGTCTGATTTCTTCGGAAGCTGATTCACTGGCAAAAAGCGCCTTCGACAGGATACAGCAGGTCTATATTCGTTCAGGTGAAGTTAGCACAGAGCTTACGGAAAATCCTGAAGAAGCCGACTACATTCTTCGTATCGACGAAATAAGCATACGTGCCATAAGAACCATGAATTTTGTGCATCCGGGTCCCGTATTTCGGATTCGTGTTAGCGTGAGCGCATGGAGGGGAGATCGCAAGGTTTTTGAACAAACCAAAGTTTCGGATACAAACCTGGCAATAACGGCAGCCGATGGACGCAGATTCTACAACCCGGATGCTGAAGAGCGCATGGATTTTGAACTTCAGCAACTCTCGGTGAGTCCGGCTTTACGATCACTTTTTGGCGCAATATGGCAGGACTTTTTTGATGCAAACCGGAAAATGCAGTAGGGAGAGGTGGGGAGGGAGAGAGCGGGATAGTTGGAGAGTGGGAGAGTGGGAGAGGGGGAGATGTTGGGTAGGATGCAGCGGGTTGATTCGCAGGTCAAAATAGACTGATGACTGATGACGGTATGATTCGACTCAAAAACCAGGAAAATGATTGAAATCTCAGCCCAAAGGGGCGACATACTTGTAGCCCCGCGTGTTTACAAGCAAATTAAAACGCCCGGGCTGAGATGTTGTAAAAACCCAAAGATTATCCGAGGGCAGTAATCTGCGCGGTTCAGAGCAAAATCTCTACGTTTCGACCGGAAGTCGGAAGGCCGAATAAGCCACAAATAAGATCATAAACCAAAATAGTTAACCTCAGCCAAGGCAAATACCCTGATTCGCGCTAATCCGATTTACAAAATAAATGAGTCTTCGATGAAAAGGGTTTAGAAAAAATTAATTCATTAAATGAACAAGCGTTTCAAATAAGGTGTTCGTATTTTGAATTAGTTATTTAAGTACGTTCTTTTATACAGATGAAACCTACTGTATATCAACTTTTTCGGAAAAATGCGTACAAGACGGCTAAAGCCGCAGTTTGTAGCATCAAAAATTTATTTTAATTATTTATGTTTCAGGGGCAAAAGGAGTGTATGAGTATGCATTCAGCTTGCCGAATTTAATTTTATGAGTGAACAAGTAAAACAAATGTTCGGCTCTATCGCCGACAAATACGATTTAATAAATACGGTATTATCATTCGGTATCCATCATGTGTGGAGGAAAAAAGCGGTAAAGCTTACCGGAGCGGCAGAAGGGCAGCATGTGCTTGATTGCGCCACCGGTACAGGAGATTTTGCGATCAGCTTTAAAAAAGCTGTTGGTGCATCAGGCGTTGTAATCGGCACAGATTTCTCCGCCGAAATGATTAAGCCGGCGCCATCTAAGGCATCCAAAAAAAATCTCGATATCAAGTTTATGGTAGCCGATGCCATGGATTTACCTTTCGAAGACGAAAGGTTCGACATTTCCAGTATTGCTTTCGGCATCCGTAATGTAGACGATCCCGAAGTTTGTCTCAAAGAAATGGCTCGTGTTGTAAAACCCGGCGGAAAAGTAATTGTGCTTGAATTTGGTCAGCCCTACGGTCTCATGAAGGGTCCTTTCACCTTTTATTCTAAATACGTGATGCCAACAGTTGGGGGCATTCTAAGCGGGAACAAACAGGCTTATGAGTATTTACCGGAAACCAGCGCGAAATTTCCTGCCGGTGAAAAATTTACAGAAATGATGAAAAAAACCGGGGTTTTTACTGCACAGAAATTTTACCCTTTACAAAGCGGAGTAGCCTATATTTACATAGGAACCGTATCGTAGAAGCCTTTGCAAAACCAATCTTTCGCCTGCCTTCTTCCTTTGAGTAAAATAAAATCTTCGAACCCGAAGCGTCGAGGGGACTCCGGTTTTATTGCTGCTCTGGCGTCGAATTCGAACAAAATAGAAGATTTTTTAAAGCTTTATCATAAAGAAAAAATACAGAGCGCCTGAAATTCATGAAAACGGCACTGTTTTAGAAATTATATTTATGCCGATACTTTGGGTTCAAAACATTATTTTATTAGTGGAATCAAATTTCAGATTTAAGAATTCTGATATAAGGTGGCTGAGTGATAGATGTTATATTTTATTCATTAATGTTGGATATTGATTGAATACATTATTAAACTTTTTAAGACTTTATTTTAGCTTTAGTGTTGATATTTTATTCAATTTTAAGCAGATATTTGTTTTAAGGAGGTTTCCCAAACTGTTAAATTTCTTTTATTATCAGTCGACCCGACGAGACGGGGCCTCGGCGTTGAATAGGGCTTAATATCCTGGTTTTCAAAACATTCTTTATCACTTATATTGGATTAAGCAAAAGAAGAAAAAAGCAGCTGCCGTATATAAATTAAACAGATGTGATGAAGCTTATATAGGCTTGTATAAAGGTAATTTAAGGGAATGTAATTCCTGAATTTAAACAGATTATAAACAGACAAACTGGTTTTTCATTATGGTAATGAATATCGAAGAAATAAAGGCTACCATCCCGCACAGATTTCCGTTTTTGCTGGTAGACCGTGTTATAGAGTTACATGACGATCGCATTGTTGCAATTAAAAATGTAACCGGAAATGAAGAGTTTTTTAACGGACATTTCCCCGGTAAGCCGTTGATGCCAGGCGTACTGCAGGTTGAGGCCATGGCGCAGGCTGGCTGTATCCTTTTTCTTAAAAACTATGCCGATGATCCGGAAAATACCACAATCGTTTTTTCTACGATTAATAAAGCGAAGTTCCGCCGGCCGGTAACTCCCGGAGATCAGCTTGTTATTGATGTCTCGGTAGTGGGCATTCGCAGGCAGTTCGCCACCTTAAGAGGAACGGCAAAAGTGGATGGGCAAGTCTGCTGCGAACTTGATGCCACGGCAGCCTTCATACCTTCACATTCTATTTGATATGAGCACTCAGCTTCCTGAAAAGCGTAAACCAAACTCGTTTAACCCCACCAAAATTACGACCCAAACCGTTGTGGATATGAAAGTCCGCGGCGAAGCAATTAGCATGCTTACGGCCTACGATTTTACTATGGCCAAGCTGGTGGATGCTGCTCAGGTTGATATTATTCTGGTTGGCGATTCTGCGAGTAACGTTATGGCCGGGTTTGAAACCACTCTGCCCATGACGCTCGAACATATGATTTACCATACATCCTGCGTGGTAAGAGGAGCCGACAGAGCGCTTGTTGTTGCCGATTTGCCGTTTATGAGCTATCAGGTTACAACCAAGGAAGCGTTGATAAGCGCCGGGCGCATGATGAAAGAAGCCGGTGCGCATGCGGTAAAACTTGAGGGCGGAAAACCAATTGCAGATACCGTAAAAAGAATTGTAGATGCCGGCATTCCGGTAATGGGTCATCTCGGTCTTACGCCGCAGAGTATTTATAAATTCGGTACATATAAAGTTCGCGCTACCGAAGATGCCGAAGCCGAACTCCTTATGGAAGACGCCCTCCGCTTGCAGGAAGCAGGATGTTTTGCCATAGTGCTGGAAAAAATTCCATCATCACTTTCCCAAAAAGTTACCGAAAGCCTAAGCATACCCACTATTGGTATAGGTGCGGGTCCGCACTGCGATGGACAAGTGCTCGTGCTGCACGATATGCTTGGCCTCAATAAAGACTTTCATCCGCGTTTTCTCAGAAGATATGCCGATTTGCATACCGATATAGTTCATGCTGTTGGCCGCTACGTAGAAGACGTTAAAAGCCGCGATTTTCCCAACAAAAAAGAGCAGTATAACTAAGCTCAAAAGCCAAATCTATTCATTAAAAACCACCGGATAAACCGTTTTTTTGAAATCGAAGATTCTATATGTCTAAACAACTCAGCAAAGACAGACTTATTCTTGTATGTAACGACGATGGTATTTTTTCAAAAGGTATTCAGGCTTTAGCCGATGTAGCCGCAGAATTTGGTGAGGTTCGGGTGGTGGCTCCCGACCGGCAGCAAAGCGCAGTTGGGCACTCCATCACCATTATGGATCCACTGCGGGCTTCACCCTTTAAAATGGCAAGCGGACTAAACGGAATTGCGGTAAACGGCACTCCGGCAGATTGCGTAAAGCTTGCGACCGATCAGCTGCTCGATAGAAAACCGGATCTTATTTTATCCGGGATAAACCACGGATCAAATGCCGGAATCAACATTATTTATTCGGGCACGGTTAGCGCGGCCACCGAAGGCACCATTCTGGGATTTCCTTCGATTGCGGTCTCCTGCATGGAATTTGGCGAAGACGCCGACCTGAGCGGCTGCATGGAAGCCGCAAGACGAGCCGTTTCTTTTGTGTTTAAAAACGGCTTGCCCAGAGGAATAACCCTAAATGTGAACGCGCCCGGAGGTCCGTTTAAAGGAATTCGCTGGACCAAACAGGGAGACAGTCGCTACGAAGATGAATATGTGCTTCGCAAAGATCCGATGAATAACCCATATTACTGGATTACCGGCCGCATGGAAATTCTGGATGAGGGTATGGAGTTCGATATTAACGTGCTAAATGACGGCCTCGCCTCAGTAACGCCGATTCAGTACGATTTAACCGCTCATAAAGTGTTTTCGACCTTTTCCGAAATGGAAATTTGATAAAAGGTAAGGAATGCGTTTTAAAGTTTGTTAAAGTTAAACCTAAAGCGTAAACCTTAAGACAGAAATATTTTTTCGGAAATGAGATTCTAAGATGTTTCAGGCCTTATTGCACCAAGTTTTGCTGTGGGTATTTATATTAAATCTCGTATTGGAAAAAGCAGGATTTAATAGTATTGTAAATAAATTATATTTTTAAAGTCGCGGATGAGATCATTAGAAAAGCTTTGCAAAACCATTTTTTGTACGGCTTCTTTCTTGAATCAAAAATAGAATCCTTAACTCGAAGCGTCGGGAATTACGATTTTATTTTTGATACGGTGTTGAATGAGAATGGAATAGGAGCTTTCCCAAAGTATCCTATTATTAAGACTTTGCATTATGTTAATACCTTAGCAAAGTAATTGTTTATTTATGATTCCACTGTTTTAGATGTTGTCGTTTTAGAAATAATTTCTCACCCTCCAATTTTAAATATCATGGCAAAGCTAACGGTTGAAAACGATTCCCAAAATCCTCACAGCGTAGGCATTCTATTTGAAGAGTCAATTTCAGATATTTTTCAAAACTATAAAGATCTTAGTAATGGGAAATCCCGTACTTCGGATTTTGATAAACCAAAATTTCTGATAATTAAGAGTTCTAAAAATGACAGGCTTGATGTTGAGGTTAAAAATACTTGGGTTAAGATCGAGAGAGTTGAATTCAGGCTGGGTTCGGCAAATTATGAAACTATATTTTATTTAGGCTATAGTTTGGGCAATAGTAGTGATAGTGGGAGTCCTATTATTTCTCCAAATCCTCATATCATGGTTAGACGTCCACCAACTATTGTAAGTCCGAAAGAATAGTACTTTATAGCAGGTCTTTGAAAAACCTTCTATGTTGCTCCAAGGAAGAAGGTGGTCAAAAAAAAGTTTTGCCAAGCTTTCTGAATAGGTACTTTAATGAGGGTTATTAATTCGGGGATTTTATTTCTACGAGCCCGTTTATTATATCTGTTTGGAGTGAGGCATTGTTTACAGTGCGGTCTGTTAGGCCAAATCTAATCTTTTTTGAAGTTGGGTTTATATTCAAAATTTTATAAAAATACCTTATCGTGTGGTTTGCTTATTATATCTGTGATGAAGGATATATTTTATTTTAAGAATAACTGCGGCAGTATTTTAGCATTTCTTATATCGCTCCTGCTGTTTATGCCGCTCGGGTATAACAGTACCGCAGAAGCTATGCAGGGTAGCAATAGCGGCCGGCTTACTGTTTTACCTAAAGAGGGTTTACCCACCATAAATTCCTACGAAGTTACTCAGTTCGGCTTTGATATTGTCAGTAATCCGGACGGCGTGATGTTTTTTTCCTCGCTTTTAGGTCTCGGCTACCTCAACGGGCGAGAAGCTGTACATATCCGTGTTCCCAATATTTCAACCTTCTCTGTTCACTTCAGCGAGTTCGACGAGCGGATTTACGCCGGGGGAGACATGGTATTTGGTTATGTGGAGGCAGATCCAAGCGGACGATTTGAATATCATTTCGTAAATCTGCTTAAGGATTTACCGCCCGAAATTGCGAATTACATGGATGCAATATGGGAGATTGAAGAATGCGAGCATTATTTTTATCTCCGTATGGATCGTGCTGTACTTATTCTGGATAAAGAGACTAACGAAGCTACAGATTTTAAAAGATTTGATGATTCTACATTACCGTTTTGGGAGGATGGCGATAATTTTATAGTTAGAACTTTTTCGGAAGCTTTTGGCATTTTAGAGGATGGCAGCTTTACAGATATAACTGCAGATATAAGCCATAATTTTTGGGTTATTTTCAGGAACACAGCCTATTTAGCAGATGGTAAAAGCCGTGTTTTTTGTTCGAGTCAGAGCTGCTATTTAGATGAAGATGGTAAAGGCATTAATCTCGATAGAATTGGCGGACAATTTGCTGATGAAACTGTCGGGAGTTTCTACTACGATTTGCTCATGCTTCCCGATAACACCCTGATGGTTGCAACACTAACAAATGGAGTGCTGCATATAAACCTTGAAGGCGAAATTCTCGCAACCTATAATTCAAATCTTGGCCTGCCCGATAATACCGTTTATGGATTATATCTCGACAGGCAAGGTCTGATTTGGGGAATGTCTGAAGGCGGAATTTTTACCATAGATTACTTTTCTCCCTTCAGGGTATACAACGATAAATACGGGCTGAGCTCTATTGTTACTGACATAGTGTATATGGATAACAAAATGTTCTTTTTACAGATTGATGGCGTAAAGAGCATAGATGCTGCGGGTGAAATTCGAACTGTATTTCCAAAAATCAACTGTAATAGCTTAAATAAAGTTGGACAGTTACTGTTATTAAACTGCGCAAACAATGGCGAAATATGGGTTTATACAAATGAGACGGAAGTATTCGAATTGATTGAAGAATTTCGGGGTGAGTCGGTGCTGTATAATCCGGCAGTCGATACCTATATGGCTATCGATATGCGGGCTGGAATGATACACGAATATGAATACTCAAGTCCAAATGAGTGGAGACATATTCAGTCTGTGCAAGCCGATTTAGGCAGTAGCTTAATATACGAGGCTATGGTTGATTACTCCGGCAATATCTGGTTTGGTACCCGTACTTCCGGTTTTGGTTTTATTGAGCTGAGCAGAGATGCATCGGGTTTGATTACATCCACATCTACCAGAATTTATTTTGATGAAGCGGTAGATTGGTTTGATGAGGGATGGGAAGAAAATACAGCTTTTGTTTTTGATTTGGACGAGGAAATTTTTCTTTCTGCAATGGGCCGTGGGGTTTATCAATTAAATGACTTGCTTGAGCCCGAAAGAACACCGCTTTTTGATCATTTATTTAGCGCAGAATTACTGTCATATAATTCTCTGTCAAGTATAAAGAAATCGGAAAGTGGTACCATATGGGGATTAATGATTCAGAGTGTAATGACTTCATTTACAGGCGAAGTCGGCGAAGATAGCCGCTTCCCCTTGAGGAAACTGTACAGGAAAGGACAGCAAAGTTTTTATAAACTTGAAGTATCTTCTGGTGATTTTACCAAGGATGGTAATGAGGTCGTGTTTATGTCTTCCTCGAATGGCTTGCATGTTTTGCGGGAAAATGAGTATCACAAAAATCAGATACGTTTACGGCCTTCGATTATTTCCGTTACCCAAAATGACGAAACAACGCTTTCCCACGGATATAATAACAACCACCTTGTGCTTGATTACGCGAACAACGAACTGCGCTTCGACTATGTCTCCAGGTTTTATAAAGATAGTGAAGTAGTATTTCACCGAGTAAAGTTAAAGGGTTTTGATGAAGACTGGACAAACTGGAACGAGTTATTGAGCTCTAAGTACTATACCAATTTAAGAGAAGGCTCATATAGTTTTGTAGTGCAATCGGTTACCCAAAGCGGTTTAATTTTGGAATCGCTGCCTTTCGACCTGCGTATCTTGCCACCATGGTATCGAACTTGGTGGGCCTATATTTTCTACTCATTATTTATTGGCAGTATAGCTTATGGCAGCTATAAAGTCCGGTTAAATCAAATAATGAAAGAGCAATATATACGAAATAAAATAGCCAGTGATCTGCATGACGAAGTAAGCGCGACCTTAAGTAGCATAAGCTATTTTGCTGAAGCCGCAGACATACGGGACAATCCGGTTGAAAAAAAGAAATTCATTCGCCTCATTTCCGAGAGTGCCGGCGACGCAAAAGAAAAAATATCGGATATTGTATGGGCCATAAACCCCGAACATGACGACCTTGCATCGTTCTTTTCGCGATGCAGACGATTTGCCACAGACCTTTTTGAAAGCAGAGGAATTCTGGCAACTATCAATATCCAATCAACAGTACAGGGCTCTCTCGATATGGAAAAACGTCAGCACTTGTGGATGATTTTTAAAGAAATGCTGGTAAATGTAGCGCGACACTCCGGAGCTACCACAGTAAACATCGTATTTACTTATGAAGGGGGAGAAATGTGTCTAAAAGTGGAGGACAACGGCAAAGGAATTGCGGAATCAGCTGTAAATACAGGAAATGGATTAATCAACATAAAAAAGAGAGCCAGCCTTCTTAATGCAAAAATAGATCTTAAAACAGAGCTCGGAGAAGGATCAAGCTGGAATTTAAAGTTGAAAGCTTAGAAGGGTAGTTTTGAGTATTGGATTGCTAGTTGTCGGTGGAGAGTGGAGACAGACGTCAGACGAAAGAGTTGAAGCTAATTCCGGGGTTGACATGTTCCCGAATGAACAAAGATTTATAAGCATAAAAAACTGCAATTTAGAGACCTTTTTTGCCAATAGTGAATACATTAAATTCGCGTTCATCCTCCGAATGGTCCCCGAATGGTCGGGGCAGGCTGGGGGAGGCTGGGGCGGGCGGGAGCGAGATGTGAAAATTCGCTGGACTTTTACTAAAGCTCTATTTCGCTGCGGTTCTTAACGGCATTTTCTCGCAAGTCCAGATGGGATCTCAAATTGTGAATTACCGATTTTTAGAGGTTAATGAAGGCAATAAACTGGGAACAGAGATCAGCGGTCAGAAGTCAGTAATTTGAGTATGTTGACAGCTGTAGACAGTGCTGGTATACATTTGTAAACTAAAATTTATTTGGTCCTTACCAGCACACAGCCTCAACGTGGTGACGTATCTATATCACAGGGTGGAAGACCGCAGCGAAGCACGACGCGTAAATTCACAGTGAATTAAAAGTGTCGGTTTTATTCTTCGAAACTCCATTCCTAACAATGCCGTTAGGCATGAGTGGTATTTTAACCTCGGATGGTGTATTCCGCGAAGCAGCCCGAAATCCGGAGATAAAAAGGAATACAACTAAGCCCGAGCCTGTATATCCTTGCAATCAATAAGTTTGCAGAGGGTAACTATTCAAACACATCAAAATGAGAGTATCACAAAAAAACTTTTTGCAATGCGTATTATTTTGTGTTTTTTAGAAATGTCAGATTCAGTCGTCAAATTTACATTGCTTAAGCACCAAACATTGTTATAGACAGCTTTGCAAAATCTTCTTAAAGCAAATCGGCGGCGTTGTTAGAAATTCAGGAAGTCGCCTTTTTTTCAATCAGTGCTTGAGTCGCGGTTGAAAATGAAGCGGTAACATTTCTTCAGATAAAGAGAGATTCGAGAAAGGTGAATAATAAGCGGGTAGTTTTGAATTGCGGGTAGGATGATAATTCTGAGCAATATTCAAGAATGCTCAGATTGGTTCATCAATGGGGTAAATTCATTCTATAAGATTGCCTGGAATTTTATGTTCCTGTCAATTCACCTTTTTGATTAAGAATAAATAGGGAAACCCTATCAATCGGTACGTTAGTGTATTATTTAACGTATTTGCTCGAATCGCGAATCGTCGCTTAATGTTTTCTTGAATACATTCTGATTAAGAGAAAAACATCAAACTATACATACAAATCATCAAACGCCCAAAATTATGACAAATAATGTCAATTCTTCTTTAAACAACTCTCAGGTTAAAATTGAAAATGAGTCTACGCAGCATCATTCCGTAGGCTACAAATTTACCAATTCCCTCGATGGACTTTCAGATAATCTGCCGTCTTTAACTCATGGTTCCTCGTCTACGTACTCGCAGAAAAGGTTTCTTGTAGTTGATAACGATGCGCTTAACGAATATGAGATTGAATTCAATGAGTATGTTTATTGCCATAAGATGGTGGTTGAACACAGAACAGATAAAACCAGAACTATCTATTATTTAAACTATTCGGATGATAAAGAAACTCTTCCGCCATCACCTATACGAATTCGCCTTAGGCGTCCTATAACTACAGCGGATTAGAGAATTTGTTCAGTTAGAATATTCAGACTTATGATATCTGTCCTAATACTTACATCACACTTTTAAAAACTTGCCTTTATTTTTTTCGTTAAACTAGAAGTTATCGTTAATTTAATATTCATCGGAGAACATTTATTTAAATTCTTATATTATTCTCAGATAAACGAATTTAACAGTTCAGGTTAAAAGGGAACAGAAGGCTTGGAAAAGCCTTCGAATCGAAGAAGCTAATTTTGTACAACAGGCAAGATAACGCAAACTTACCGCCTGATAAATACCTATTGTTCAATTGTCTATGGCTGCAGCCCGTTTTACAAAAATATGTGGGATTTTTTTTCTTGTCGTTTTAGGTTGTTCCACGGCATTTGCCCAAAATAGTAACAGCAGAACCACAGTGCTGCCCAAAGACGGTATGCCTCATATAAAAACCTATCCGGTAACCGAGCTAAATCAGCTGCTGCACGACGTCAGCTTTAATATCGTGAAACGATCCGACGGGCTTTATTTTTTCTCGAATTTAGCGGGTCTTGGATATTTCGACGGAAAGGTGTGGGATATAGTTCAGGTTCCGAACGTATCCGTTTTTTCTGTTCATTACAGCGAATTCGATGGAAATGTTTATGCGGGTGGTGATTTTGTTTTTGGCTATATCGCTCCCGACCAAAGCGGACGCTATGAGTTTGAATTTATTGATCTGACTGAATCGGCCCCCGATGAAATTTTAAGTCAGCTCGACGCAATATGGGAGATTAAAGATTGCGAAAAGTTTATCTATTTGCGAATGGATACGGCGGTTCTTGTTTATGAAAAAGAGACCGCTGAGTTTACTCAAATTGTTAATTTTGAATCGCGAGTTCTCCCTTTTTGGATTACAGATGGTGTTATTCATGCGATATCGAGGCGGGAGCTATATGCTTTTGACGGCAGCCGCTTTAATGAAGCAGACACAAGCAGTGAGGTCTTCGAGCGAGGCTTTACCATGAATACGGTTTTGTCGGATGGACGTACGGTTTACTGCAGACACGATAGATGCTTTATAGATGATGATAACAGCGGAAACGGAATTATTGATATCGAGGGTCAATTTGGTGAACTCGCCGAAGATTTTAGCCTTACTAGTCTGGTAAGCCTACCCGATAACACCCTTGTTGTTTCTACCATTACGAATGGTCTGATACATTTTACAACAGATGGTGAAATTCTGGCAACCTACAATCGAAACCTGGGTTTGCCAGATAATACGGTTTATGGTTTATATAAAGATGATAGCGGTCTGCTTTGGGGAACGAGCGAAAAAGGCATTTTTGCTATTGATTTGCTCATTCCAATGCGGAAGTTTGGTCCACTATATGGTATAGAAGGTTTTGTGTCTGAAGTAACCTATTTCGATGGAGCGCTCTATTTTCTGCAAGTTGATGGTGTACGAAGAAAAAACGCGGACGGGACATTAGATTATGTACTACCCGTTGCAAACTGCGCGTTTCTGCGGAAGATAGATAGTCAGCTAATGCTTATCTGTTATGAAGAAGATATATGGAGTTTAGATTCTTCTGAGAGTCAGTTCCAGAGACAGCCTTATGCAAAAGGAGTGAACGCCGTATTCGACAGAAATTCAGGCCGGATGCTAACCGTAAGCATTCGGGACGGAATGCTTTACGAATATGAAGCCAATGATGACAGCATATATGCATTAAAACAATCCCAACCTTTAAATGCCGGCGTCAGCTTTATTCCGGAGCTGGAAACCGATAAGAATGGCAATATATGGTTTAGCACCGCTACTTCTGGAATAGGATTTATTGAAATAAGCCGGGACGAAAACGGAATAATAGTGGATGCTGAAAGCTCTTTTTTTTATGATGAAGTCGTGAGAGATGTAGCTACGGGAACAGAGCAGAATTCCAGCTCGATATCTGTGCTCGATGGCGAAGTTTTATTTTCAACTAACGATTCTAAAATACGCACCTTAGACGAAAATTTTGAACTCACTGAGGACGAACGCTTTAATTTTGTTGAAGGCGAAGAAGCCCTGTATATCTTATATAATCTTAACTATATACAGCGCAGCCCCAATGGCAGGTTATGGGCAGGAAATAGTGATTTTCGCTTAACTGCGATGGATTACAATTCCGAAAGTAACAGGTTTGAAGCCCGTAATACTGGAGCAGAATTTTATTCTCGCAATAGGATTACATCGCTGGAGGCAAGTCCATATTCGTTTATTCAGGATGGGATAGACAGAGTATTTGTTGGCACCAATGATGGCTTAATGGTCTGGACCGACTATCCCGATAATTCGATTAACACAAGTCTGAAAAGTCGAATTTCGAGAGTTTTATTGAATAACGAAGAGGTGTTATCCTATGGTTATAACAACAACGGCTTCACCATACCTTATGACAGAAATGAGCTCCGTTTCGATTATGCTACAATGTTTTTTTCAGGAAATACGCGCATCAATCACCGAGTTAAGCTGGAGGGCTACGATCAGGACTGGAGCAGCTGGAGTGGTGAAGCAGACTCTAAGTTTTACACGAGTCTGAGGGAAGGCAACTATCGTTTTTTGGTTCAGTCCACCAATGATTTTAATGAAATCTATGAAGCCAAAGCCTTCGCATTTCGTGTATTGCCGCCCTGGTATCGGGCATGGTGGGCATACATGCTCTACGCAATTACGATTTCTGGTTTTTTGTACGCTAGCTACAGATACAGGCTAAATCAGCTGCTTAAAGAGCATACAATAAGGAACCGCATAGCAAGTGATCTGCACGACGAGGTAAGCGCAACCTTAAGCAGTATAAGCTACTTCGCGCAAGCGGTTGAATTACGAAATGACGAAACCGAAAGAAAACGATTTATAAATCTTATATCGGAGAGTGCCGGAGACGCAAAAGAAAAGATTTCTGATATCGTGTGGGCGATAAACCCCGAGCACGACGATTGGAAAACCTTCTTTTCGCGCTGCCGCCGTTTCGCCATAGACTTATTCGAAAGCAGACAAATCGAGGCAACTATAGATATACAAAGCTCATTACGCGGTAAACTGGATATGTACAGAAGGCAGCATCTTTGGATGATATTCAAAGAAATGCTGATTAATGTAGCAAGACACTCACAGGCAACAAAGGCAACGGTGCTCTTTACCTACGAAAATGAGCATATCCGGCTGCGAGTAAGCGATAATGGAAAAGGCATAGATGAGAAAACAATTACATTTGGCAACGGGCTGAATAACATCAAAAAGAGAGCCGCAGAACTAAAGGCAAAAGTAAGTATAGAGAGCAAAGTAGGTGAAGGAACAACCTGGGACCTTCGGCTGAAGCTTTAATCTGGTATGTCAAGAGTTTCAACTCTCATGCAGATGTCACTTGGCAGAAGTCAGACAATTGACTGATGGGAAAAATGACCGAGGACCGAAGACCGATGATTGCCTCAAAAATGGATTAGCATATCAAAACCCTGCCGCAAAGCGGTGATATATTCGTAGCCCGGGGTAAGAGGGTGAGGCAAGGCGCTCAAATTCACACGGCGCATTCTAAGTGCTGGTTTTACATTTAGAGGTCGATTCCAAACAATGCCGTTAAGCATGACCGGTATTGTAACCCTGGATGGAGGACTCTGCGAAGCAGTCCGAAATCCGGGGATTAAAAGAAACATAAAAAAGCCCAAGCCGGGATGGTTTTGAAACAAAAAAAAATCACCGAGGGCAACGGTCAAAACACATCAAGTTTATATTCCCAAATGCTAAAAACGGCTAAAAACCGATGATAAACAGGCTACCAAATATCAATAAAGAACAATCATCGAATTAATGTTCAAATCCTGAATTCAATCTCGAAATATATAGCACTTATGGTGCTGTTAAGCTGAATCGTTTAAAATTACGTGCTTTTTAATAAAATTAATAGAAATAGCACTACCGAACGCAGCTAAAACGAACTGAAGGTTGATTTTCAAAATTTTATGAAGTTGAGTTCAGGCACCAACATCCCCGCTCAGACACCGTTTATTCAAATAAAATTCCTTCGGTCTTACGTCTTCGGTCCTCTGTCAACTCACAACTCAAAATCCCTCCACCCTCGATCAATTTTATGGATAAATTCACAATTCCGAATCACTGGTGTCCGGTAAAAGTTGCAGGTTTCAATAAAAATGCTGTTTAAGAATTAATCGCCTTTATTTTGTGTATAAATCAAAATTGAA
>JAIULZ010000085.1 GCA_022565805.1 Balneolales bacterium | reverse complement strand
TCTTCCGTCTTCCGTCTTCCGTCTTCCGTCTTCCGTCTTCCGTCTTCCGTCTTCCGTCGAAAATCAATACAAATATAAATATAAATTCAGTAAAGTGATATCGAGTCCCGTCTTTATACCGACATCTTAAGCAGGATTCTTTATCTTTTAGCCATGGAAAACAGCACAATTTTATTTGCAGAAAAAATACGGGCTGGTAAAAGACGGGCACTTGCCCAGGCAATTACGCTTGTAGAGAGCACACTGCGCGAAGATATATTGCGTGCGCAGGACTTATTGCAACAGCTATTGCCATTTACCGGAAAGTCTTTGCGAATTGGTATAACCGGTGTGCCGGGTGTTGGTAAAAGCACTTTTATTGAATCATTGGGCGTAATGCTGGCTAAGAAACAGAAGCGGCTCGCGGTGCTTGCAGTAGATCCCAGCAGTCCGTACACAGGCGGCAGTATTTTGGGCGATAAAACCAGAATGCAGGAGCTAAGCCGGCTCGATTCTGTTTTTATTCGGCCATCACCAACGGGCGGTACTCTGGGTGGGGTAAGCCGTAAAACCCGCGAAAGTATTTTGCTATGCGAAGCCGCCGGCTACGATGTTATACTGGTTGAAACCGTTGGCGTAGGCCAAAGCGAGTACGAGGTCGCTTCTATGGTCGATTTTTTTCTGATGCTGATGCTGCCCAATGCCGGAGATTCTCTGCAGGGTATTAAACGCGGAATTATGGAGTTGGCAGATTTGATACTCGTAAATAAGGCCGACGAAGGCTTCCTGCAGCGCGCTAAAGCCGCCGAAAGAGAGTACAAACAAGCCATACATTTTTTAAGGCCCAAATATCCTGATTATGCAACGGAGGTGCTGCTTTGTAGTGCCCTGCATAATAAAGGTATTGAAGAGGCCTGGGAATTCGCAGAGGATTACTTAACCCGCCTTAAGGCCGATGGTTATTTCGCTCAAAATAGGAAAAAACAGCTTATCCAATGGACGAGACGGCTTACGGAAGAGTTGTTGCTGTCTGAGTTTTGGGGGGATTCTTCAACTCAAAAAGACTGGACTAAAAAAACTCAACTTGTTCGTGCGGCTAAGCTAACGCCAGTTCAGACCGCTCAATCTTTGATAGAGTCGTTTCGCTCAGGAAAGGATTAAGGTTAATCCTTGCAAAGTTTATTGGAAGGGCTTTTTCAGCGAAAATAATCCTATTATATTAGCAACTTAGAAATATTTGTTTTTTGCAATTCATAAACAGGATGTCCGGAAATTATTTATGATGAGGTAACCCGTTTGTGTCAAACTGTTAAAATGTAGCTGGTATGGCACAAAAAGCTCATTCATCGGTTATTTAACGACCAAAATTATTTATTCATTACAGAATAACAGAGCGCAGAGGTTGCGCATTATCCTTTATTTTATGCGAAGATTTAAGGCGACGCATAAATATTTTCAGCCCATTTTCAATTATTAAACACAAGCTATCAATCCAATGGAAGCAGTCTTAGAAAGTAGTTTCAAACCCCTTACTCATTTTACGGAAGATGAAAATATGTTGCGGGAAGCCGCGGCAGATTTTGCAAAAACGGCCGTACTGCCTTTGGTTCATAAAATGGACGAAGAGGCGAAACTCGACCCGACCCTTATAAAACAATTCTTTGAAATGGGTTTGATGGGCATTGAGGTTCCTGAAAAATATCAGGGTGGTGGGGGTACTTTTTTTATGTCTATTCTTGCTATCGAAGAAATAGCTAAAGTAGACGCATCCACCTCTGTTTTTATGGATGTGCAAAACACGCTCGTAAATAATGCTTTTCTAAATTTTGGTGACGAAAAACTAAACGACAGATTTTTGCCAAGATTAGCTACCGACACGGTTGGTGCCTACGCGTTAAGTGAGGCCGGTTCTGGTAGTGATGCGTTTGCCCTAAAAACGAAAGCTGTTAAAAAAGGCGATGAGTACATTCTGAATGGTAATAAGCTTTGGATTACCAATGGTAATGAAGCCGATATTTTTCTGGTTTTTGCAAATATAAATCCAGAAGCAGGTTATAAAGGTATTACAGGCTTTGTGGTAGAACGCGGCTTTGAAGGCTTTAAAGTCGGGAAGAAAGAGGATAAACTCGGTATTCGCGCAAGCTCTACCACCGAGCTTATTATGGAAGATTGCCGTGTGCCGGCCAATAACGTGATAGGCGAAGTTGGCAAGGGCTACAAAATTGCTATCGAAACACTAAACGAAGGTCGTATTGGTATTGGGGCGCAAATGATTGGAATCGCGCAGGGTGCATTTAATGCGGCTCTTGAGTATTCTAAAGAGCGTAAGCAGTTTGGAAAAGCTATCAGCGAATTTCAGGGACTTCAGTTTCAGCTTGCTAAAATGGCTACTGAGATTGAAATGGCGCGCCTTCTTGTGTACAATGCGGCTCGTTTAAAGATGGCGGGTCAGCCATTTCTGAAAGAAGCTGCTATGTGTAAGTATTACGCTTCTGAGGTAGCTGAGAAAGTTTCTTCTCTGTCGGTTGAGATTTTTGGTGGTTATGGCTTCGTAAAAGAATATCCCGTAGAGAAATTCTTCCGCGATTCTAAAATTGGCAAAATCTACGAAGGTACTTCCAATATGCAGCTTCAAACGATAGCCAAACTATTGCTCTCGTAAGTTCTTCCTTCGGGCAGTTTTAAACCATTTATCATTATATTTAAGGCTATGCGGGCAATTAACGCGTAGCCTTTTTTTTGGCTAAAAGCTTGTCTTTATATTAGCAGGCGAATCTTATTCTTAGCTATTTCGCATTTTGCATACCATCCCTGCTGAGCACATTTTTAGGGGCCTTCCGCTTCTTAATATTGTATTTATTCAAGCTTTTGTCGTTTAGCAAAAGACGAAGCTTGTATGTAATCCATTTAGTCATAGAGGGCTTTCCCAGCAGGATGTAATTGAATTAGCATTTTATCGCTTTCAAAATCGGTATGTTAAAATTTGTCGGTTTTTATCTTTGATAATTCATTGCTGATCAATAGATTATAAAATAATTGACAGAGCTTTCTGAAAAGAAATTATGCTGTATAAGAATGAAATTAAGGGTGATAATTTTGTATCAAAAAGCTTATTCTCTATACTTATTGTTTAATAGAAGGATTTGTAAAGCTTTCTAATATGAAAATGCTTGTGTTGTTAATCGGCTAATACGAAATGTAACTGCATTAATAATTGGGAAGTGCTTTTATTGTTAACGTAATCTGAAATTTTTCATCTCTATATTTGGTTCGTTTGTAAGACCTGATTTAATATTGTAAGTATCTGAAAAAAACCAATTACAAATAAAACCGCTGCATTGCCTGCCGATTCCTGGTTTTATTTTTTTTGATTCCAGGAAGAAGCGCAAAGTATCGGTTTCACAATGCCTTTAATTGATATATAAATATTAAATCAGATAATCGAGTTTCAGTATCATGCGCGTAAAAAAGTTGAATTGCCATGCCTTTTAAAGCTTTTTTGTAACCACCTGCAGATCTGATTCAGCAAACTTTAATCGCTCCTTTTTCGAATACTAACGAATTTCGAATGTTTAATACCACTCAGCTAAATCGAATATTAGAGTTAAATCATACGGCCTGGTTTTTTTATCAGTCGTCGAGTGGTATGCTTACTGTAAATCGCTACGCTGCCTTAAAACTCGGAATTCAAATACCTCTAAATGAGGAATATTTTTCTCTTTCTATACATAACGCCGTTAGTCTTATCAAAGAGGAGTACAGAAAAACGCTCATAGACAAACTCGAGGATTGTTCGAGATTGCGTGTTCCACATGCGGTGATGTTTTGTGAAACTACGGATGAGCATACCATGCAGGTAACTAGTCTTGAGTGGATTATAGAACATGAAGAAAATACATCTTCATCACGATGTTATGGCGTAATACGTGAATTGCCCGGTGTAGCTTCTTCGCCGGTCCGGCCGAATTATAGTGCTGTCTTAAGGCCACATGAATTTGCTGAGTCTGCTGTAAGCCCGAAAAAAACAAACCGCAGCGAAAAGACAGATCAAAAACCAAATTTGCTTATTACTGAAGCTGAACCAAGCAGGCTTTCATACAAACCCTACATGGATCACATCGAAGAGATTATTGAAACGATAACAGATGGGTTCTTTAGTTTTGATAATGAGTGGCGCTTTGTGCTTATGAACAGCAAAACAGAAAAGTTGCTGAATGTGAATCGCAAAGAACTACTAGGTAAATCGCTTTTTGAAGTAACCCCGGAACCCAAAGACCGGGTTTTTGTAGATAAGTATTTGAAGGCGGCAGAAACCGGGGTTAAGCAAATTGTGGAGCATTATGCCGTTCGGGCCGGGAAATGGATTCGTGCGGTTATATATCCGTTTGAAGATGGTGTTGCGGTTTTTATTCAGGATATAGATTTGTTTAAAAAAACTGAACAGCGATTGCGAGAATCTATAAAAGAGCAGGATGTGATGCTGGGCGAGATTCATCACCGGGTAAAAAATAACCTGGCCATTGTACAAGGGCTTTTAGAGCTACAGCTTTACCAACCCGGAAGCGAGGGCTTTCTGCCTATAATCCGTACCGCTCAACAGCGAATTCAGTCTATGGCTTTGGTGCATGAGCTGTTATACCAGCACCAGTATTTTTCGGCAATTAATATTAATGAATACACCCACAGGCTAATAGAGCTCCTAAAGAAGAATTACGGCGAAGAAAGTCCCCGCATAGAAATAGACATCGATATTTGCACAGAAACCGAAATGAGTATCGAACGCGCCGTACCGTTTGGAATATTATTGAACGAATTGATTACAAATGCCTATAAGCATGCTTTTGATTGTGATGGAGGCCTGATTCAGGTTAAGCTTCATACTGAACAAAACCGGCATTATTTTGTGGTGGAAGATAATGGGAAGGGCGTAGACCCCGGGATTCTGAATAGTACAGAGACCTCTTTTACTACCTTGGGTCTTACCCTTGTGAATAATCTTGTGGAGCAGCTGGAAGGCAATGTTATTTTTACCAATGCAGAGGCTAGTGGTTTTCGTGTTGTGATGGATTTCCCTAAAGTTAATTCCAATAGATAGCTCCGCCGATGCCTTCAAAAAATAGGCATCGATTTTTCTGCCTAACCACTTCTTATAATGGGCTTTCGAACTTATTTTAAACCTGAATCCAATGATTTGCCATCGACCGGTGTTGGAGGCTTACCCGAAAACTGGCTGGAGCTTGTTCTGGAAAATGAAACCGTTCATGCTGCCGACTTCGCTCTGAAATTTCATAAAGAGCTGAATGAGGGTGTTGCGGCAGTGGCAGAGCAAATACATTGTTATCAGAAAGCCCGTAAGAAATTCCCGACTCTGCATCAAAACGGCTGGATTTATCGCAAAAAGGCGATTGAACAATCAAGCGGAGAAGCAACGGCCCTTTTTAAATCCAGGCTATATGATGGTGAGATGGCAGTAGACTTAACGGGTGGACTCGGAATCGACACGCTTTGTTTCTCTAAGCAGTTCCATGAAACAATACACGTAGAACCCGATATGGTAACGCAGTTAATTGCCCGCAAAAACCACGCATTTTCTAAAGCCAGTGGGATAAAATATACAAATTACACCGCTGAGGACTTTGTCGCAGATTGGCCGGAAACCGAAAAAGCAGACCTGGCATACGCAGACCCTTCCCGCCGGGACGATACCCGTCGCTATTTTTTGCTAGGCGACTGCGTGCCCGATATACACGCTATATGGCAGAAACTAGCCATACGTGCAAGGGTTTCTATGCTCAAGCTCTCGCCCATGTACGATATTACGGCATTGCGAGACGAACTACCCGATTTGACGCAAATTTATGTGGTTTCCGTGAAAGGCGAAGTTAAAGAAATTCTGGCTGTGAGAGATTCGAATACAAAATATTCCGGATGTCGTATTACAGCCGTTGGTCTTCATACAGATGGTGAAAAACTATTCGAGATTAGCGGTAGTACGGTATTGGGTTTCGGTGAAAATAAAGTGCCCCAAAGCGGTCTTTATGAAAAAAACATCGTGTTTATACCCGATGCTGCGATAAGCAAGGCTGGTCTTTCTGCGGAACTGGCGAATATCAATAAGTTAACATCTGTACACCAGAGTCATGGGCTACTTTGTTTACCAGCCAACGGCAATGTAAACGCTAGCGAGCTGCCCGGCAACTGCTACCGGATTCATCAAATATTACCCTGGAACACATCCAAAGTAAAAAAAGCCCTGCATCGCCAGAAATTGACCCGCGTTCACGTTCATCGCAGTGGATTTCCTCTCGATACCAGCACAATCTATACCAGGCTAAATATCAAAATGGGGGAAGATGCGCACTTGCTGTTTACAACCAACACAGATCAATCGCTGCTCTGCCTCATCTGCAGCCGATTGTCGTAGTTGAAATCGGGAAAAACGAATGATTTACCCGTCTTCTTTATTGCTTGTCTATTCCGTAAGGGCCTTATTGCGAGAATGGTCAAATTTTTATAGCAATATGTCTTTTGAATCTGTTTAATGGAAGTATTTAAGTTGATCTGCTTCATGCAAATTTTCGTATTGGTGTTCAAGAGGCATTGTTATATAGAGGTTACTAACCTCCATTATGCACAAATATTGGTTAATTGATTGTATCACTTTGTACTGCAGTTAGATAGGTCATATGAGGTATAAAGTTCAACTTCATGCAGCGAAATTTGCCTTTCAACTGCGTTTTCTATGGAATGGTTTGCTCAACGTACTCAGGTACGTTTTCGCCACCATTTCTCAGACGCCTTGTCCAAAACCAACTTTCTTGGTGAATAATACCGCCTAAGAAAAATCTTAGCTGGAACAGCGTCATGAAATTTCAGGTATATGTTCTAAGAAAACAAAAAACCTGCGGTTAAAATGTGCTTAATGATCAAAGCCTCTCCAAACAGACGTGTAAATAAAAGATGAGCTAAGCATTTATGCTGGTTTTGCATTTCAACTATACCCAACTATTGCTAAAGCAGGCAGAGAATTATGAAACTGAAATTGAGAGCGGCCGGACTCCTGGCCATATTTTCGGGGCTTGTTGTAATGGGCCTCATATCGGAGCCCGGAAGTGAGCCATTACCAAATTCTTTTTGGTTAAGTAGTGCCGATTATGAAAAAGAACAACGAATAGGCAACTTTTCTGGCTTCAGGGCGGATGGCGGGCATCCCGAAGGTTGGGAGGAATTGAGATTTCGTGGTATAAATGAAACCAATTACCAGCTTGTACATTGCGAAGAACTGGGGAAAACAGTTGTGCGCGCGGAAAGCAGTAATAGTGGTTCCGGACTTATAAACCGTACGCAAATAGACCTGAGAGAGTATCCCTTGCTTAGCTGGAGCTGGAAAACAGACTCTGTGCTCGAAGAAGGAGACGTCACAAAAAAATCCGGGGATGATTATGCAGTACGTATTTATGTAATCTTTGATTATAGCGCCAGAAATCTAAGCTGGCTTCAGCGTCAGCAAGTACGGCTTGCCAGACTCGTATACGGCGAAGTTCCCACGCGAGCTATGAGCTATATATGGGACTATAAATCAGAAGCCGGAACGGTTGTTCCCAATCCATATACTAATCTTGTAAAAATGATAGTTAAAGAATCGGGCAGAGAGCATGAAGGCTCATGGAGGTCGTACACAACAGATGTATACCAGGATTATATTGATATTTATGGTGAAGAACCGCCTCGTATTGCCGCAGTAGCAATTATGACAGATACCGATGATACGGGAAGTGAAACGACCTCATTTTTTGGAGATATTGTTTTCCATACCCGTTAACCATCTGTTATAGCTAAAGCACAGGGGTATTTTTAGCTTCTTTTATTCATATACATCACAATTAAAAAGTATTTAAAAAGGCGGATAACGTAAACAAAGAGTTTCGCAAAGCCATCTGATACCTGCATAGATACTTTTGCGCAGGCTTCGTATATTACGATGCTAAACTGCAGTCGCAGGAACAGACTTTTTTATTCATGATGCGCTGTAATAAACTTATTAACAGCCTTACGAAACCGTAGCAGATTATCTATGATTTACACAGAGAAAACCTTTTTCCTTTGCAGAATACCATTAAGCGCCGAATCTGAAAATGACGTTGAAGTTGTAACAAGAGCAGAAAATATCAATGATTTTCCGAGGGTTTTTTCGGAATATGAAGAACTAAGAAGCCATGCTTTTAACGAAGACAAGCTCTTTTCTGTAATTCGTGCAGATGAGCTTTTTGTAATTGTGAGAACGATATCCGATAAAGCGGCTAAGCAAATGGCATTCGAAGAGTCTACAGCCAATTTAATTACCAATTTACAGCATCGTGTAATGCAAAATAAGGATGCAGAAGCTTCGGCTATTCTTAAGAAAGTACATGAAATAGATACCGAAGTCTGATTACGCAAAACCCGTTGCATCCGGTACCTGTTTAAAGTTATATCTTCGAAGAGCATCTAATATATTGCAATTGGTAATGAATGATAATTCCCCTTAATATTTTGTGGATTGAGTACAGTAAAAACACGCCTGCTAGCCATTTCTGAGGCGATAGTTGATATATCGGATAAACTGGATGAACTTGAGTTCGAGCCTCAGTCTGCAAAAAGGTTCGAGCTTTTTAAGCAGTTGAGAAGCTTCGGTGACGAGCTGATTGCTATAAAAGAAAAAACCGAGGGCGACGATAACGCCTATGCTAGCTTTGCACTGGGTTCGGTGTGTTCGCTTTTGGGTTATTTCGACAAAGCAGAAGAAGCCTATGATGAAGCATTGCTGCATTGGCCCGATCATGTAGGTATATTAAATGAAGCTTTTGACATTCTTGTTGAAGCCGGCAAGTTTAAAAAGGCAAAGATATTTATAGAACGATCTATTAAACACGGCGGCGAAACTCCCGATGTGCTTTTTAATTATGCTTCATTAGTTTCTCATATGGGAAATACAGATGAGGCTCGCATCATTCTTATTAATACGCTTGCTAAATTCCCGGACGACAGAGGCTGTAAAGCGTTGCTAGATGAATTGGATGCTGCTGCCAAGACTCGTACATCATCATAACTATCTCTTTTTCAGAACGGATATTTCTGATTCAGCGATTATCGTTTCCAAAATGTTACGATACCAACTTCCCTTAAATCCCTGCTGGTTGTTTCCCATTGTTTAAATATTCTTATTCCGTTTTATATGAAGATAAAGACCTGTTGGCTATAGATAAGCCGGCAGGTTTGCTGTCTGTACCCATACCGGGAATGAAATCTGCAAACCTGCAACAATTGGTACAGGCAGATTATGGGAGCAAGGTAAAGCCGGTACACAGAATCGACCGGTATACAACGGGTATAGTATTGTTTGCCCGCAATAGACGAATGCACTCGCTCATGGTAAAGCAGTTTCGGGAAAGAAAGCCGGTTCGAAGCTATCTGGCGCTTATTCGAGGCGTACCGAAAGAAAATGAGCAAACGCTTACCCATTATCTCAAAAGAGTACAGAAGGGATTCCGGAATATAGTTGTTAAAGACGGCTCCGATGGTGGGTCATTTGCCCGATTAAGCTACACGGTAAAAGAGCGCTTTGCTAAAGCTGCGCTTATAGAAGTCTCTCTGGATACCGGGCTAAAGAACCAAATACGGGTACAGCTAAACGCCAGCGGGCACCCATTGGTGGGCGATCGCCATTATAAAGCCGAAGAAGCAAATGAACCACTTATCGACAGGCAGGCTTTACATGCGGTTAGGCTCAGTATCGTGCATCCCTTGCACGGTAAAACTATTTCATTCGAAAGTCCGGTTCCGAAAGACATGCAGCGCTTAATGCGTCATTTCCGGGGTAAAATATAGCGGGCAAGAGAGGTTGTTTTCTTTACTCAGGCATTACGCTCGGCTAAAATGATCATCCTGCTGCTGGTATGTTCGTGATATTCCGTACCGGTGTATTCTCCAAAAACATGTTTAACATTCATCTGATTTCGCAGGAGTCTGGTTTTAAACCATTCGAGTGGGTAAAGTTTTACGTATTCGTTAAAGCGCTGCTTTTGGCCGGTGCCTGTATGGGTAAAGATCATTTCTTTTTTAACCGCATTATTAGCCAGCTTTCGCTGAATTCCGACATTATAACCCGGCAACGCTTTCGTTTCTGAAGGAATGAGGTTCTGTATTACATAACCCGGATTCAGAAAGTCGATTACCAAAGCCCCTTCCCCGCCAACAGATTGGCAAATATTCGCTAAAACCTCTTCGTTCTGATGATCATCTTTAAAATATCCGAAACTGGTAAATAAGTTAACCGTTAACTTAAATGTACCGGGTACCGGTTTTCGCATATCGTGAATAAAAAATTGAGGTACCTTGGCTAAAGATAATCCCGATGCGTTGCTTTTAGCCTGCTCAATAGCCCTCACAGAAAGATCATAACCAGATACTTCGTACCCGAGTCGGGCCAGATTAATTGAGTGTCTGCCCCTGCCGCAGGCAATATCGGCTGTTTTGGTGTATAGATGAGGCGGGTAGTTTTTCACGATTAGCGAAGCCAGTGTTTGGGCTTCTTTCATATCGCGACTAGCATAAAGCTCTTCGTAAAGCGGCGTATCGAACCAGGTTTCAAACCATTGTGGCGCAAAAATGCTCATTAGCTGTAGTAATTTTTTTTAAGTCGGGCAGATAACTGGAAACAGGTGTATCATCATTAAGTAAAATAGACCTTTTCATCAAGAAGGAGTTCACAATCTCCCCAATACCTTTTTACCCGAGGTTCCGGCTGGAGTATGTCATAAGGGCAACAAGGTGCGACTTTAATTTATCAATATGAAGTTGATGCAGGGTCAATAAAGTTTTTTTACAGTTTCTGAAAACCGCTGGTGAAAGAGGCATGAGTACAATAACATTTAATAAAGATGGCTAAAAAAATGATAAGTATTATAAAGATAAAAAGCGCTTCCATAGCGAGTTTGTTTATACTGGTCAGAAAAAGTTTTTTTGAGTTTTCCGGTAATCAGCAAAGGATCTATTTCAAAAAGTGAACGCTCCATCATAAAAGTTTTTGTTTATCTTAATCATTCAAATCAGTTGCTTTATAATTATTTAAGTCATTAAATATCAAATGCAAGATAAAGGGTAAATTGAGTTGTAACCATATCTTGGATGTTAGGTAAAGGTAGAAAGTAGCAGAATCCTGATGGATTGCGAAGAAAAGTAATAAAATCGGTGGCTATATTTACATAATTAAGTTTATATTAAAAGGGCTTCCAAAAAGGCTGGAGGCAGATTGTTTGATGCGAAACCTGTCTGTTGGATACATAGGTAAAATTAAGTAAATGAATGGGATCGGGCATAGTTTAGGCACAGGTTGGTCGACTCTGGTGGTTTAGTACATTCTGCAATCTGCACATTCTTTTGGGTCATTAAAGAGCGGTTTTGAAACAAACAAACATAAAAATAAGAACGCTGTTAAGCGGAATGAGATCACAGATGAGGTTGAAAAAACGCTAAACAGCTAATGTTTTCATGCAATGCTTACAACGGCGGTTGTGGCTTCAGTTGTTTTCGTCCACCGGCATGTTATACGTGCCAAAAGTATCTGCACAGCATTAGTATTACTATTACTATGCTGTATCAGTTTTTTCGAGGTCGATTCGACGTGGTTTAGGTGATATTGCAAAGGTTTCGTGCAGAGAAGGGAGGCTGCGCGAACCCCGGATTGAAAGTCTGATCAGTTTTTACATTAAGGCAGTGAATCCTGATAGTAGAGTAACCCTTAAGCGTAAAGCTTTGCTTTGTTGAGCCAGCTTGCCATAATTTCAAATAGAACAAACAACATAACCATAGCTAAATATGAGCAAATTTACGATATCTGCGTGTTTCGCACTGATGGCCGTTTGCTTCCTTGCATTCACGTCCGTTAGTCCGGCAATAGCGCAACAAATTACCATTGAAGGCACGGTTTTAGACGACCGCAATGGTGAGCCCCTGATTGGTGCGAATGTAGTAATTCGAGGCACTGTTTCGGGTGTAGCAACAGACTTGCAGGGAAACTTTGTAGTTAGAACCAGCCAGTCGTTACCACTTACTTTAACTGTTTCCAGTGTAGGCTACCGCTCGTCTGAGTTGGTAATCACCGCCGATAATTTAACAGGTAATGTAGTAAGGCTGCGAGAGCAGGCATTTTTTGGTTCCGAAGTGGTGTTATCTGCATCAAGGGTAGAGCAAAGTGTACTGCAGTCTCCAGTCGCTATCGAGCGGATGGATGTTGTAGCTATTCGTGAATCGGCTTCGCCTTCTTTTTATGATGCGCTGGCAAATCTGAAGGGTGTAGACATGTCGGCTCAGAGCCTTACCTTTAAAAGTGTGAATACAAGAGGTTTTGCCGCCAATGGAAATACAAGGTTCGTGCAGCTTATTGATGGTATTGACAACCAGGCGCCTGGTCTCAACTTTGCCGTGGGTAACGTAGTAGGTATCTCAGAACTCGATCTGGAAAGTGTTGAGCTTATTCCAGGGGTTGCTTCTGCTCTTTACGGACCCAATGCGATTAACGGTATTTTATTGCTTAACAGTAAAAGCCCGTTCGACTATCAGGGTGTTTCTGCTTATGTAAAGACCGGTATCAACCACGTTGACGGCCGCGATGATAATCTTTCTTTCTATCAGGATTACGCCTTTCGCTATGCGCAGGCTTTTGATAACAGATTCGCCTTTAAAGCCAACTTCTCTTACCTGCGTGCCAATGATTTTGTAGGCGTTGATACGCGTGATCAGGGTCCGGCTACTTTTGGCGCTGTAGAGCGCGGCGCAACAAGTCGTAATGGTAACCGGGTATATAACGGTGTGAATGTTTATGGGCAGCCACTTGTAAACCTGGGTCAAATCGCAGACGGTATTATTGCCGGAGGCGGAGCGCAGGGCGCGCAAATTGCCGGTATTCGCTCATTAATTCCAGACGGTGAGCAGGGTGATTTCACCCCAACCGGTTTTACCGAATCTTCTTTTGTTGATAATACGACCGAGAGCCTTAAATTCGGGGGCGCGCTTCACTATCGTGTTTCTGATAACCTGGAAGCATTGGCTCAGTTTAACTTTGGTCAGGGCAGTACCGTATACACAGCTAACGACCGCTTCGTGCTCGATAACTTTTCTATCTGGACAGGTAAACTTGAGTTGCGTAACCCGAATTTCTTTCTTAGAGCCTATACTACTCAGGAGAATTCTGGAGATACATTTGCTGCCAATACCCTTGCTTCACTTATAAATGTGGAAACATTTATTCCAGTATATTTCCAAACCTTTGCAGGTGCACGTACACAGGGTGCATCTATAGAAGATGCGCATAATGCTGCAAGACAGGCTGCCAACGCTGCACAGCCCGAGCCTGGCTCAGATGATTTCAATGAGCGTGCCGACCGTATTCGTGGAATTCCGATTTCCGAAGGTGGAGCCCGCTTCCTCGACCGTTCTGCGCTATACCACTATGAGGGTTTATACAACTTTAATCAGTTCATCGATCCGGAAATAGTTGAAGTAATTGTAGGCGCTAATTACCGCCGTTTTGCCCTCGAATCTGAAGGCACACTTTTTGCGCTTCAGGATGATGGCTCCGAATTTACTATGGACGAATACGGTGTGTATACACAGCTTTCCCGTTCTTTTATGGATGGCCGCCTGAATCTGCAGGGTTCTGTTCGCTACGATAAGAATGAAAATTTCGATGGTCAGTTTTCTCCGCGTATTTCTGCAGTGTATAATGTGTTCGACAATCACAATGTTCGCCTTTCTTACCAAAGAGGTTTCCGCATCCCTACCACCCAAGATCAGTTTATCGATCTCGATGTTGTAACCCGTCGTTTGGTGGGTGCCAATCCTGTACTTGTAGATCGCTACCGCTTCGAATCGAATCCTGTATATCTTACCGAATCTGTAAATGATGCCAGAATTGCACTCGCAACGGGCGCAACTCCGGAACAGGCAAGAGCTCTGCTTCAACCAGTTGAGTTTGGTAACTTTACCACAGAGAAAGTCGGAACTATCGAAGTTGGCTATAAAACACTTATCGATAATCGCTTATACATAGATGCGTACTATTACTATAGCGAATACACCGATTTCCTTGCAGAAATTGATTTCACACAGGGCGTACCAAACGGTCTTAGAAACGATCCGGGTGATTTCGATTCAAGAACGGCTCAGGGACAGGATCAAATAATTAACGGTACTGTTCCAACACAGCGTTTTGGTTTCGATGTAAATGCCGATGGGGTTGTTAAGGCGCACGGTTTTGCGATTGGCGCAGATTATGTTCTGGGTCGTGGCTATACGTTGGGCGGTAACCTTACCTTCAATGAGCTTATTTCACAGGATGATCTACGGGATCAGGGCTTCAGCGCTGGGTTTAATACCCCGAGATGGCGCTATAATCTTTCTGTAAGAAATCGTCAGCTAACAGAAAGACTTGGTTTTGGAATTACGTATCGCTGGCAGGATGCCTTTATTTGGGAATCTGCTTTCGGCGAAGGCGTAATAGATGCTTTTGGTACTCTGGATGCGCAGGTAAGCTACCGCGTTCCAAACCTGAGAACCATCGTTAAACTGAGTGGTTCCAACATTTTGAACGAGCGCTATACCACTTCTTTTGGAAACCCCTCTATGGGCGCTATTTACATGCTTTCCTTTACTTTCGATCAATTCCTGAACTAAGACTTGTATGGTTATGAGAAATCAAATTAAAACAATATTGTTCCTCACCATCGCATCGCTCATGTTTTGGGGTTGTGATGGCGAAAGAGGATCTCTGGTGAACAGCCGTTTAAACGATAACCCTGTTCCTGAACCGGAGCCGGTGGTCGCAGATCCGGGGGCCGCAAACTTTTCAAAAGTTGTTACAATCGGCGATTCACAAACAGCCGGTTTTATGGATGGTGCTCTTTATAATTTGGCTCAAATGAACTCTTATGCCAATTTATTGGCGGGTCAGCTTTCTTTTGTTGGCGCCCCAAACGCGTTTAATCAGCCGGATATTAATTCCGCAAATGGCTTTAACGCTATTGCGTCTAATCCGGGCGCTGGCGTAATTTTAGGCCGTTTCAAACTAGATACGAGCATACCGGGACCTTCGCCATTGGTACAAGGTGATCTCATTGGTCCATTTACCGGTGACAAATCTACGCTTAATAATTTTTCGGTACCCGGTATACAGCTAGGACAGCTTCTAACCCCGCTCACAGGAACAGAGGGGAGTCCGGCTTTTAATCCATATTATGCGCGCTTTGCTTCCAACCCCGGCTCATCTACTATTTTAGGGGATGTAATTGCGGCCAATCCAACTTTCTTTTCGATGTGGATTGGGAATAACGACGTACTAGGCTATGCCCTTTCAGGTGCGACAAACAGCGCTATTCTAACAAGCCCTGCAGCCTATCAGCAGCAGTTCGAAGCAGTAATGAATTCGCTTATGACACAGACCGAGGCTAAAGGCGTAGTTGCGCTTATCCCGAATATTCTGGTTATCCCGAATTTCCGCGCTATACCTTACAACGTATTGTCTTTTTCTGCTGGCGAAGCTGAGCAGCTTAATGCCGGTCTGGCAACATTAAATGCGGTTTACGCGGGAATGGCTGGAAGCAACATTGGTCCTCTTGCTCAGTTCGGTCCCGAAGATGAAGCACAGCGTCGTGTTGTTTATCAAGAAGGAAATAATCCTGTATTCATCACAGATCCGGGGCTCATGGATATTGGCCAGCAGCTGGATTTCCTTGTTGCCGCGGGTCAGCTTACGCCTGAACAGCGTCAGCAGCTTGAACCATATCGTCAGGCAAGACCTATGGTACAGGGCGAACTCCTGCTATTGGCCGCTGCGCAGCAGCTTGGTACCCTCGCAGACCCATCAAATCCGGCAACGGTTCGTGGTGTGGCATTGCCGTTGGCTCCGAACTTGTCTCTAACGATGGAAAATCTTGTTGAGATTGAAACTGCACGCCAAACATTTAATGCTATTATGACAAACGTAGCTGAGGCCGTTAACGCAGCTTCACCAGAGCCTCGTGTAGCTGTATTTAGCTTCGACGATCCACAGGGTAGTTTTGGCAGACTTTATGGTTTCGATGGTAGTGGTACAGGAATTCAGGTCGGCACACGCACACTTATGCCCGACTTTAGCCCGAATGGTGTTTTCTCTACCGATGGCATTCATACTAACTCACGCGGTAATGCATTGATTGTAAATGATGTTATTAGAGCAATTGAAAATAAATTCGGCGCACAAATTCCGCACATCTCTTCTGATCGTATTTTGAATTTACCAAGCGTACAAGTTTGTGCCGGTGATTGTGTAAGTAATTTGCCTTCATCGCGCGAAGTTCCAGACTTTACGTTTAGCTATTATAGCTTTAACTAAAAGTTGTTATAAAAGTTAGCGTCAGAAGTTTAAAACGCGCCATTTACAAATGAGATAAAAAAAAGCTTCCGGCTAATTTTAGCCGGAAGCTTTTTTAGTTTTGAGTGATGAGTTGACCGAGGATGTTGAGAGAGTGGGAGAGTGAGAGAGTGGGAGAGTGGGAGAGCTGGAGATTGGGAGAGCTGGAGATTGGGTGAGTGGGTGAGTGGGAGGCTGGCTGTAGCTTGTTAATTTGCAGGCGAAAATTGACCGAGGACCGAAGACGGGAGACCGAGGGTTGGTTCAAAAACAGGTTAG
>JAIULZ010000084.1 GCA_022565805.1 Balneolales bacterium | reverse complement strand
ACCCCCGACCAATCGATTATGAGTCGACTGCTCTAACCACTGAGCTACAGGCCCGTATTGCAAAAGTGTTATAGCTTCCAAATATAAGGGATGGCTTGGCTTTATGCAATAAGAAATTATGCTTTCTTGCTCATCAATAAAAAAGATGTTCAGGTCAATGTATTATACGCTCTCAACTGTAGAGTACATCAGAATAAAATCCAAATTAATTCAAGTATGGGCACAACCCTCAACCTCAACCTCAACCTCAACCTCAACCTCAACCTCAACCTCAACCTCAACCTAATCCTCATTCCCCGCTCTGTAATATTCGTGTGGTTTTGTTGGTTCAGCCTGTTCAGATTTGGTATATTTAGAGTTCATCGTCAGACTCATTTACTTTGTTTTTGATTGCTGTATTTGGCTTAACTTTGGTTGGTCATCTTATTTATTTTATTGGCGACTAAGTTGTTTGTTGATTTTAAATAATAATACGTCCGTAGAGTTTCTTAGTGCCCGAATAAGCAAGGGTTTTGCGTTTGACGGACGTTTTTGAGTCTGTTTTTAGTTTCTTTTGTTGTAATTGTTTTTACTTGAGTTAGTGCGATTCGTTTCTGCTTGAATTTTTATTTAGTTATTTATCTTCATCTATTTCTTTAGTTTTTATGCAAGGTTTATCTCCAAAGCGTACCCCTTTTTATAATATGCATGTAGAAGCCGGGGCGAAGCTGATCGATTTCGGCGGTTTTGAAATGCCTGTTCAGTATGCGGGTATTAAAAAAGAGCATCATGCGGTTCGTAATTCGGCTGGTGTTTTTGATGTGTCGCATATGGGCGAGATTTTTATCGAGGGTCCGAATGCGCTCGATGCGGTTCAGTATCTTACGGTTAATGATGCGTCTAAGCTTGTTCCCGGTAAGGCGCAGTATTCTGCTATGTGCTATCCCGACGCAGGTATTGTTGACGATCTTATTGTGTATATGATAGCCAAGGATTGCTATTTGCTGGTAGTGAATGCCTCAAATAAGGATAAGGATTATGATTGGATGGTTCAGAATAATCCGCATAAGGCGATTATTACCGATCGTTCCGACGATTTTTGCCTGCTTGCCGTGCAGGGTCCCGAAAGCGTTAAGGTGTTACAGCAGCTTACCGAAACCGATTTGAGCGCTATACGTTTTTATACGTTTGCGAAAGGCAGCTTTGCGGGTTTCGATAACGTAATTTTATCAGCAACGGGCTATACGGGCGAGAAGGGTTTTGAAATTTATTTCGATAAGAATGAAGCCGATCCCGAAGCCGTTTGGCGCGCGATTTTTGATGCCGCTGTTAAAGCAGGAGTGGAGCTTCTGCCAGCCGGACTCGGAGCCCGCGATACGCTTCGGCTCGAAATGGGCTATGCGCTTTACGGAAACGATATTACCGCAGAAATTAACCCTATTGAGGCTGGTCTTGGCTGGATTACCAAGGTAGATAAAGGCGAATTTGTGGGCCGTGAGATTATTCAGGAGGTAAAGCGGACCGGTCCTGAGAAAAAACTGGTTGGTTTGCTCTGCGGTAGTCCGCGCGATATTCCCCGTAATGGATATACTATTTTAGATGATCAGGGACAGATTGCGGGGTTTGTAACAAGCGGTACGCAGTCGGTAACTGAGGTTAAGGGTATTGGTATGGGTTATGTTTCTGCCGCGCTCGCAACACCGGGAACGGGTGTCTTTATTCAAATTCGGGGCAAGTCTATTGCTGCAACCGTGGTTAAACCTCCGTTTATTGAGAAAAAATAATTTTTGCGTCACCTCCAGCAGCTGTATGTGTCGCTTTAAGGCTTTGATCAATTGATCGCCATTTAAGATATTTTTTATATAGCTGTACATTCGCTTGTTCTTTGGCAGGCAGCGGGTTTATGTATTATTGCCTTCTTTACTAAATATTTTTGGTTAAAATTATTATGCAGTTTATTCCTGATGTTTTTATTACCGGACGTTCTTTTCAGGAAGAGGAAGTTAAAGGAAAAACCGTAGTTGTTATCGATATTTTGCGTGCCGCTTCTACTATGGTTACGGCTTTACACAATGGTGCCCGAGGTATTATCGCGGTTGAAGATATGGGCGCGGCGGGTCAGATTGCGCGAAATCTCGATTCCCGTTCGTATTTGCTTTGCGGAGAAAAAGATGCTAAACCTGTAGATGGTTATCATCTTGGCAATTCTCCGGCAGAATATTCAAGAGAGGTGGTAGAAGATAAAACCCTTATTTTTATTTCTACAAATGGGGCGCCCGCTCTGGTAAAAAGCACTGGCGCAAAAGAACTTATTATCGGGTCTTTCCTAAATGCCGATGCCGTGGTTGAGCGGCTCAAAAAGTCTGAAAATCCAGTTATTTTTGTGTGTGCAGGCTGGAAAAGCAGGCTTTCTTTCGAGGATACGCTTTGTGCCGGCTATTTTCTGTACCGGCTTTTAGATGGCGTGCTGCCCGATCAATCGCCCGATGGGGCCTGTATTGCGTTTGCGCTGTATGAAGCTTTTGGTAAAAATATTACCGAGTCTGTGCTTAACAGTAATCATGCCAAGCGACTGCGCGATCTGGGTTATGGCGACGATGTGGCTCTTTGTACACAGCTTAATACATGCCCGGTAATACCTGTTTTTCAGGATGGAATTTTTGTGGATGCATCCGATTCGGTTTAATTGCGAAGCTATCCGTAGGTTTAGTTTTTCTTATTACTTTTAATTGTTGCCATTCAAAAAGAAGATGTAGTGCTCCTGGTTTGTGTGTTTTAGTTTAGGGTGATGGGGTGCCAAATAATGAAATACACCTGCGTATTTTAACAGGTAAGCCTATGCATACCATTTTGTTTTGTGATGTGAGATTTTGAACCATAAATACAGACTCTTCCCGAATCAAATCTGAAGTTGGTGCAGAATAGTCTTATTTTAAGGCTCTTTTGCTCTCAAATGTTGGAGGGTGTATTTTACTGAGCATCAGAGCAAAAAACAATCAAATAATCGGGTAAATTACATTCCTGAAATAGTTTTATTGCTATTTTTGAGTTTATCACCCTAAAGAAAAGTTAATTTATTTTTATTCCGGCAACGCCGGCTGCCAATGGCTTTGCGCTATTAGCTGTTTCTAAATCATGTTCAGTCCTTTTGCTATGAAGGGCGGTTTCTAATTTATGCCAAAAAAAACGTCACAAACTACTACCGGATCAGCTAGATCTAGTCAAAGCACTGCAGCGGCTCCTTTTCTCACACAAGAGAGAAAACTGGAAATCCTGGGCGTTATAATGATCTGTGTGGCGCTGCTCATCAGCATTAGTGTGTTTACTTATCATCCTTCAGATAATTCGATTGTGCAGTCGGTTTCGCTGGGCGAGCTGGCTTCGCAAAGCAGCGGGGCTTCTGCGCGAATACAAAATGGTCTGGGCCCTCTTGGTGCCTTTATTTCCTATTATCTGGTTTTTTCTTTGCTGGGCTATACGTCTATTGTGCTGCCCGGCCTGTTGCTTATTTATGGCTGGTATGTTTTCCGGCATCATTCGGTTAGCCATTTACACAGACAGGCTATTTATTATGTTTCTGTGATGGTGCTTGCAGCCACGATTTTGGCCTGGTTTGGAATACTTACGGGCATGCCGTCTCCGTCTTGGAGTGGTACTATTGGTGGATTCCTTGCCAGCGCTCTGTACGGGCTTATGGCGGCCTGGGGATCAGGTATAATTTTGGCCTCCCTCACCATAATTTCGCTTCTTTTTCTGGTAGACCGCGATATACAGAAGACCATAGATCGTATGAAAGGATGGGTTTCTCAGCTGCAGGATCGTTTTGCCCAAAACCGTAAAAATGCAAGTGAAGCCCGTAAGCAGCAGGAGGAAGAAGACCGGCTTGCTCGCGAAGATGAAGCGGCTCAAATGAGGGCGCAGGAAACCGAAGAGCGCCAGAATGCCGATAAGAAACCGTCTGACAAAAGCTATGCGACGGCCTCTGCTACAGCTGTTTCCGGCGCGAGTTCGATTAATTCTGCCGAGGAAGATGAGGATATTCCTTTCGAAATTAAGCGTACCCCAAAAGATGAGCGCCTTGAGCAGCGACCCGAAGATCCGGCTGAGCATACCTATGAGACGCAGCCTGCTGTTTCCGAAACAACAGACGAAACCACCGATGTAGCTGAAGCGCCCGAAACTGTAAAAACACCCGAAGTGCTTCCGCTTGCGCCACGAGCCGATTCTGAGGAAGAAATTACGCCACCCGTAAAGGAAGAGTCTTCCGAGGAGCGTCAACTGCGTCTGCAGCGGGAAGAGCGCGAGCAGGTGAGCAGTCGTCTGCCTCGTGCACTGCTCGAAAAAGATAAAAGTGCCGCGAAAGAGGAAAAGTCCACAGCTACAGACAAGGCGGCTTCACCGGATGATGAAGATGATATTGATTTTCACGTTTATAAGGGTGAAGGCGAAGAGAAAGCCGGCGAACGCGATCTGCGAAAGGCGCGTAAGAGCGACGTTAAGCCGGTAATTAAGTTTCGTTTTCCGGGCTACGATTTGCTGGATGAGCCTCCTACAGAAGGTAACGAAATTGATATGGAGGAGATTCAGGGTAATAAGCGGCTCATCACAAATAAACTGAAGCTCCACGGCATCACCATTCTAAACATTAATGCTATTATCGGGCCTACCGTAACTTTATATGAGCTGCAGCCGGCACCGGATGTTAAGATCAGTAAGATCGAAGGCTATGCCAACGATCTTAAAATGGCGATGGCTACGCATGGTTTGCGAATTATTGCGCCCATCCCGGGTAAGTCTGCCGTAGGTATCGAGGTACCAAATCGCAAGAAAGAGATCGTTTATATTAAGGATGTTATCGCGACTAAAAAGTTTGCCGACTCCGATATGACGCTGCCGGTTGCGTTTGGAAAAACGATCGAAAATGAGGTGTTTATGCTCGACCTCAACAAGCTTCCGCACGTTTTGGTTGCCGGTGCTACGGGTTCGGGTAAATCGGTGGGGATTAATACCATCATCACCTGTCTGCTTTATAAAGTTCATCCCGACAATCTAAAATTTGTGCTTATCGATCCCAAGAAGATCGAGCTGGCGCTTTACCGTAATATTCAGAATCATTATCTGGCTACAATGCCCGGAATCGACGAGCCGATTATTACAGATACAAGCGTGGTGCAGGAAGTGCTTAACAGCGTGTGTTTAGAAATGGATAATCGCTACGACCTGCTTAAAATGGCCATGGTTCGAGATATTAAGGCCTATAATGATAAGTTTAAGGCCGGCTCTCTCGAAGACGACCTGGGGCATAAACATTTGCCGTACATTGTGGTAATTATAGATGAGCTTGCCGACCTTATGATTACCGCCGGAAAAGGAATTGAAGAACCTATTGCGCGTATTGCGCAGCTGGCGCGGGCTGTAGGTATCCATCTTGTGGTGGCCACACAGCGTCCGTCGGTTAATGTAATTACCGGAACCATCAAGGCCAATTTCCCCGCACGGATTGCCTATCGGGTGGCCTCGAAAGTAGATTCGCGAACCATTCTGGATACGATGGGTGCCGATCAGCTGGTGGGTAAAGGTGATATGCTGTACACCGGCGGCGCGGGCATGGTTCGGGTGCAAAATGCCTTTGTCTCTACAGAAGAAGTGGAGCGCATAAATGCGTTCATCGGGGCGCAGCAGGGCTATTCCAGTCCGTATATGCTGCCTAAACTGGAGGATGAAAACAGTAATCAGCCCGATATTCTGGATAAAAGCGAGCGGGATGATTTATTTGAAGATGCCGCCCGTACTGTTGTGCTGCATCAGCAGGGCTCGGTTTCTTTGCTTCAGCGTAAGCTTAAGCTCGGCTATAATCGCGCAGGACGAATTATCGATCAGCTTTTTGCCGCCGGCGTAGTTGGTCCGTATCAGGGCAGCACGGCAAGAGACGTGTTAATACAGGATGAAATTGAGCTGGAAGAGCTTTTCCGCGAGCTCGATCAGTAAGTACAAACACCCTGATAGCTTTGGGTATTTAGCTGTTTAGGTTTTTAAATAAATTCGACTCTTAATCCGAATGTCGTATAAAATACGTCAATTTATATGAGAAGGCGGTCAAAAGAGTGTTTTCGTAAAGCATTCTAAGTATCAATTTATAGTGTTTTAGATTAGTAATTTTGTCCACTCAGGTATTTAGTATGGGTAGAAAAAGAATCACAGGCTAAATATAGTTTTTTAAAAAGTGATGATAAATGTGTTAACAGACAGCAGCCTCTATACTTTATTTTTACGCTCAGTCGTTAGCCGTTTGTTGTAACTACATGCACCCGGGTTTCTTTAGGAATTAAAGAAATGAAAAAGAAACTCAGGATGAAAACACCGGATATCGCAACAACGGTTTTCTCCAGATCACCTTCTTAATTTTTGTATGATGAAAATATTCTACGCATTTATTATCTGCCTGATTATGCACCCGGTTCTTCCAGCAGACGGATCAGCCAAAGGCTCGCAGTCTGAAATTGCCGTGGATGCAAACGTTAATCATGCTTTAGACCGGCTCAGCCAGAAAATTAAGGAAGGCTACGTGTTCACCGCAGAAATGACCCATCGCTTTACCGACGGATTTACGAAAGAAGAGGTTGAGTCGAGCGGCAGCGTTTGGGTTGGCGCAGAGCAGTATAAAATCCTTACCGAGGAGCAGCATATTGCCGTGCGAAATGATGTTTCCACCGTTTTTAATGTGCGTCAGAACCGGGTTATATTATCGCCCTACTATCCAGAAGACGACGATTTCGCGCCTTCCAGATTTATAGGTTCCTACTCCGAACGCTTTGAGGTTGTCCGCATCGACGACAGCAATCTGCCCTACACACGCATTCATCTTCGCGCCACAGATCCCTTCGAAATGATTACCACGGCAATTCTGGATATTAACCCGCATACGCTCATTCTGAGCCGTATGACCGCCGAAGATCAGACCGATAATGTTTTTGAGATTGAGTTTCATTCAGGCATGCTTCAGAAGGGTGATGCCGATATGTTTCGGCTCACCTGGCCCGAAAGAGCAGAGATTATCGATTTACGCGACTAACCCGGTTTTAAAAGTAAAAGTAAAGTAAAAGTAAAGTAAAGTAAAGTATAGCAGAGCATCCATTTGCGCAGGCATATTCTTCATATTGCACTAAGTCTTTGTATTGCGGGTCTTTTCATCTGGCTCTCTTTCAGAAATGTTGAGATAAACGAGCTGAAAGAATCGGTTAGAATGATGAGTTACGGCTGGCTGTTTCCGTATTTCATAGTTTGTATGGCCAGTTTTTGGTTGCGCTCGGAGCGCTGGCGACTTATGGTTAGTGCAGAGAATTCCGGTATGCGAAGCTCAACTTTTTTTACCGGCGTAATGCTGGGCTACAGCGTAAACTATGCGGTTCCCAGGCTGGGCGAAATCAGCCGCACGCTTTTCGTATCCAGAAACGAACGGGTGAGCGGGAGTAAAGTTTTCGGTACCGTTGTACTCGAACGAATTCTGGATCTGCTGGCCATGCTGGTAATGCTTTTTTTCGTCATTTTGTTTGTGGTAGCCGACCGGAGCACCATGGATGCCCTTTTTGGTCCACAGCTTTATCTGGTTTTAGATGAGCTTCGTTCTCCGCTTATTTTAGGCCTGCTGTTTCTGGCCGGTCTGCTTTCGCTTTATCTTTGCTGGAAAGCCGTACTCTACATTTTGCAGCAAAGGCGAAAATCACTCGATTCCGGGATGGAGCATGCTGGTTTAAAGCGTATTTTATTTAGCTTTACGGATGGCCTAACCTCCATTCGCAAGCTTAAGAAATGGCCGGTTTTTCTACTATACACCGCTCTGATGTGGATTTGCTACGGACTGATGACCTACATTCCGTTTTATGCTTTTGATATTCAAAATCAGTTTGGTTTGGGTATAGGTGAAGCTTTCGCCGTAATGGTAATATCCACGATTGGCGTAAGTTTACCTTCGCCGGGCGGTATCGGAACCTACCACTGGTTTGTAACGCAAAGCTTGCTGGTCCTGTACGCGGTACCGGCTGTAACGGGGCTATCTTACGCTTTAGTTACTCACGCCGGTATGATGTCTGTTGTGCTGCTGGTTACGCCTGTTGCCTGGCTGTTTACCTACTACAGGTACGGCATCACAAAGAAAAATGAACCGGAGCCGGCAATCGAAGTTAAATAAAGCCAGCGAATCTGTTCCAAAGATGGTAATAAATGTTATACCTTTAGGAGAAGTTTTTGGCTATTAAAAAAAAGCAAGACTTTTAGAAAACATCAGACATTTATTTTAGATTTTCATTTTTACTTATCCACGTTGAAATGCACGTACTGCCCGTTTTTATGAGACACCTATTTCTCACGCTGTTTTTTGTGATGTCTGTTTTTACGAGTCAGGCTCAGGCTCAGTCTCAGCAGGAGGGATCAAGCCCTCAGCCAGACCGCTCGGCTTTACTTCCGGATATTGATCCTCAGGATATTGAAATCCGGGGTGATTTCAGGGCACGGTTTGCGGGTATTGCGCGTCAGCCAATTCTGGGCTTTAGCCCGAATCCACGGGTGTTCCGGATTGATCCGAACCGTATGCCGTTTATGGAAACGCCCGAAGAAGTGGTGGCTTCCGTGCCGCTTTCTGAGCTCGAGCCGCAGCTTGGTCCGCCACGGGTTTTTATGGAATATCCATCCGAATCCAACATTTTCGGGTATATCGGTCTGGGTAATTATGTTTCGCCGGAAGCAGCCATTGCTTTCCGAACCGGTTCCGGCAGCGCAACCCGTGTGAGCGGTATGCTTAACTGGCAGTCGAGTGAGGGTGTTGCAAGACAATTAGACGGTAATGATTTTGCCTTGCCGGGCAATGATTTTGCCCCTGAATATAATACAAGCTTTCGCTTTTTTAACGGGAATATCGACTTATTTAGCCAAAGAACTCCAACAAGCGGAATAACGGCTTCTTTAAGAGGAAGATCTGATTTTACGAATTTGACAACCTCTCTTTACTCGCCAAGTACAGCGTTTAACCCAAGAAACACAGAACGCAAAACAAGCCTGGATGAAGCTGGTATTTCTGTGGGTTGGATTAATCAGCGTAGCGTATTCGATCGCTTTTCTGCAGATATTTCTTACGATGGAACTTTCATGGATAGTGAAGCTTCCGGAACCGCTTGGGTAGAGGGTGGGGCTTCTCCGATTAATTCTGAATTTGATTTTACAGAACACCGTGCTAAGCTTTCTTTAGCACGTTCATGGGCGGGTAGCCGTATTGGCGATGTGTTTTCGACTGAGCTGAATTTGGACGGCGCTTTGTACAACCGGAAATGGGATGAAACAGTTTTTGAGTCTTCTATGGGTTCCGATATCGATGAGCAGTGGGGAATTGGAGAAGCTTCCTTTGTATGGAGACGCGAGCTTACGAGCGGAAACCGTATCAGCGCAGGTCTGCGCTTTTTTACTGCTTACGATGATGTGCAGGATGCCGTTGTAATGGCCTATCCGTATCTGGGCTGGCAGCTCAGAAATGCGGGTCCGCTGTCGATTACGGCCGAAATCTCGGGCGAAATTTCAAATCCCGGTCTGAGCGAAATGGCAACCGGAAACCGCACAACGTGGTTCGCCGATCAGCTTTTAAATGAGCGAATGGTGTATGGAAATATCAGGGCGCAGTATTCGCTTTTCCAGGATTTCGAAATATATGGTGGCTTTTTGGCTTCCTATACTTTGCGCCCGCATATGTACACTTCTATTGGCTGGGCAAATCCAGAATACCTTCTTTTAATTCGTCCGTCGGCAGGTATCACCTATCATTTGTCGCCTAAACTGCTTTCTATTTATGCAGATGTGCGGTTCAACATCACCGAAATAGAGGAATTCCGGGCCTCAGACGGCGCTACTTACACCGAATTTACTGGGATGGAGCGCTATCGGGTAACGGCTGGCTTGCGATCTACCCCGTTCCAGAATGCGGTGTTCAGAGTTTGGGCAGATTATCTCGGACCACGCTATCATACCAATGCTCGATTCGACCGTGGGCAGATATTTGCAAGTCAGGCAGATGGTTTTGGTGATACGCTTCTAATGCACGTGCAGGCCGAATACAGAATCTCGGGTCTGGTTGGATTCTACGTTAAAGCCGTAAACCTGCTGAATAACGAATACAGGCTTTGGGAAAACTATGATGAGCGTCCTTTACAGATTTATGGCGGGGTTACATTTAATTTTTAAGGGTTGATGATTTTCACTTCATCGTTTGTTTTGTACCGTTTAACTCGCCAAACTAAAGCCAAATAGTGTTGGCTTGCAGAAACTTATTGAAATTGTGTATCTATTTGTGATGCTAACTTCATCATGTGCTATAATTTTGTAAATTAACAACATCCTGAACTCCGTTATTTTTATGGATTTTGCGTTCGGCTTAATCCCTAAATAGAATCATTTTTGCGGAAGTTATTTCAAGACTTATCAAAACAAGGGTATTTAGCTGATTTTTGGGCCTTATGTAAAAATAAATCTCTATCTAAATCTATGCACATAGATTCGATAGATATTTTGCATTTAGGCAAAAGCAGACAGATATTCGATAGTATGTATCATATTCTTGAACAAAAGACTGCAACCGCAAAAGATGCTTTGTGTTCATTATGAGTCTCATCCAACCATTATTCGAGAATGAAAGAATTACTGGCCGAAAAGCTGAAGGAAATAGTCCGCAATCATCTTGTCTCGGATGGCAAAGTTGAAATAGACGGTCTCGGAACATTTTACAGGGAGCATATTCCAGCTGAGGAAGAACGAACTCCTGATGGATCTACTATTTTGCACCCTCCAAAAGAAATCATCCGATTTAAGCAACAATCAGAGCGGGAAAGTTTATGAAAATCAGAACGGAAGATCTAATATCCCGGCTAAGCACGCTTATGCAGCGCAGTCCCGATGCCATTATGGCCGAATGGGAAAGCTTGCTAAATTCGTTAGATGGGCTCAATGAAGACGAAAAGCTGCATATCGCTGGTTTTGGTACGTTTAGAGTAAGCGGAGGTCTTTTGGAATTTGATCCCGAAGACACATTAGCCAACGAGATTAACTTTGAATATGCCGGACAAACACCGGTTTTACTACATAGATCGGGAATAGCAGATCTGGATAGCGACGAAGAGACCGATGAAAGTGAAAGTAATGAAGAATCTGAGAATGAAGACCCTGAGCCAGAAACCGAAGAAGAAAATATTCCAACAGTTTATGACCGTCCTTATATCGTAGAGTTAGAGCCGGATGAAGGAGATGATGAAGATGAAGATGAAGATGAAGATGAAGATGAAGATGAAGATGAAAAAAATGCTGCTTTAACCGATACATCAGATTCAGACACAGAGAGTGATGAAACTACTCAAACTGAGAAAACAGATAAAAACGAAGAAGAACTTGTATCCAAAGATGTTTCGGACAAAGAGGACACTACAGATGAGCTCGATCCTACTGCATCTCTTATTGAGCTTTTAAATCAAATAAGTTCTTCTTCAGCTTCATCAGAAGAAGACAGCGACGAATCAAAAGCAGAAATTTATACCGAATCTGAAACCGAAACTACTGAATCTGATACGGATTCAAAGAAGGTTGATAGCACAACTAATGAAGATTTGCGTTATGATGAAAATCAGTGGGGGGGGAAAGAAACCACAGAATCTGATGTTTTCGGGCAGGACACAGCAGATCAAACCGGTGATTATAATAAAGAATTAGAAAGAGAGGAAAGCACAATTAAAGAGGAAGACCAAGATAGAGTTAAAGAAGATTTATCTGGTAAAGAAACTATAGCCAAAGATTCGGGCCCGGTGCCAGTTCCGGGAGCAATTCCTTCCAGAATTCCGGCTGAGCATGCACGAATTGTGAACCCGAAGGCTCCAAAGCCAAAAACCGGACTTAATCCCGGCTATAAAGTGGTAGCCGGTCTCGTTATCGCGGTGTTTATTTCGATTATTGGTTATCTGATCTTTTCTTATACTCTTTTTCCGGGTAATGAGGAAGCTGTGGTGCCACCTGTTGCGACTCAACCGTTAACCGAATCTGATATAGCTGGAAATGATTTTCAGTCGCCATCTGAACCGGACGTGCCCGCTCAGGAAAATGGCAGGTTTAGTGAACCTGAACAACCGCCATTGGCAGAAACATCACCTCCACAGGAAAGCTTAGCGGAAGTGCCCGAGCCTCAGTCTGTTATAACCACAGACGTGCCTTTGCCATCTGCTGCTATTGAAGAAGACAGGCAGGCACTTGAAATGCTTGCCAGAGAGCGCGAAGAGCTCGGTACAGACGAGAATCGGGTACGCGATACCTTTATACCCTTAGGTGATTATGGCCTGCATGGAGTAATAGAAAGGGTAGCTGGCAGATCGTTTGGTATTGTTTTGCATTCGCTTGCAGAAAGAAGACGTGCTATTGTTCAGGATGCTCATTTAACTATGGAAGGCTACAGGACTATAACATATCCGGTTAAGCTGCCCGATGGCAGAGAAACATGGCGGGTTTCCATTGGTCAATTTCCTGATGCAGATGCTGCTATCGAGGCCGCTAAGCAGTTGCCCGAACCTTATCGCTCTAACTTTTTTATAGCCGAATTTACGCCCTGATTTTTTTTTAAAAAGTTTTTTTAAACCAGCTATACGTTTGCTCACTAACCTGCGTTGCCCGTGGGTTAGTTGTCGAATTGTAAGATCGGTTCTTTTAGATTTAGATTTACTTTTACTAGGCGGTAGTTTTTTTTATTTGCAAGATGTATTGTATTTGTTTGTGCCGGAAAGATGGACTTGCCCGATAAAACAAAACGTTAATCGGGCTTTAAAAACTTTCTGCGCAGTCGTACTAAGTTTTTTGATATCTTCGGCAATCCCGTGTAACAAATAGCATTGGAAGGCTTTGAAAAACCTACTATTCACGAATAGTATTCTTGTACAAATTCCCGTTATCAAATAATATACTGAACGATTAAATTTTATATGATGGAGATAATTTCGCAGGCTAACATTGTTCTGGCAACACTTATACAGAATAACGACGCGGAAGAATTAGTGGCTGGAGAAGAAACCTTAAGTCTTTTTGAGCTGCTTATTCAGGGCGGTTTTATTATGATACCCATTGGTATCTTGTCGCTTGTCGCTATTTATGTGATAGCAGAGCGCTGGCAGTTCCTCAAAAATTCTTCTATGGAAGCAGATCCTTTCCTGGCATCTGTAGAAAATATGCTCAGAGCCGGTGAAACGAAGGCAGCGCTTAGCCATTGTGAGCAGGTAAACAAGCCTTTGGGTCGTATTTTAAAGCAGGGTATTTCGCGTCTGGGTCGCCCCATCTCCGATATCGAAGAAGCCATTAAAAATGCGGGAAAAAAAGAAATATTTATGCTGGAAAAGCGCATGGATTGGCTTGCAACTATTGCCGGGGTTGCTCCTCTCATCGGCTTTTTAGGTACGGTAACTGGTATGATACAGGCCTTTATGCAAATTCAGTCGCTGCAGGGCAATGTAAACCCGAGCGTGCTGGCTGGTGGAATTTGGGAAGCCTTAATTACAACAGCCGCAGGTCTGGCTGTGGGTATTTTTGCTTTTTTCTTTTACAATTATCTGCTTAGTAAAATTAACAGAATGGTTTTTGAGCTGGAAATGGCCACAACAGAATTCATTGAGCTGCTCCAAAAACCCGCATCTAAAAAAGAGTCTGCACTGCGATGAATTTTCGATCAGAGAATGAAGCCAAGAAGCCTTTGTCAGTGTTTACGCTGTCTTCGCTTACAGATATCGTGTTGCTTCTGCTTATCTTTTTTCTTCTTACTTCTTCCTTTGTTACCAATTTCGGTATACGGGTTAATGTGCCGCGAGCAGAAAGCAGCGCTCAGGTGCAGCAACAGTTTATTAATATAGCAATAACCCCGCAAGGCGAATTCTTTGTAGAAGGTGAGCGTGTGCAACGCGAGCAGGTGGCTGCAAAAGTAAGGCAGCTACATCAGCAAAACCCCGGTTCTTCTATGGTTATCCGCGCCGACCGCGATGCTATCATAGACGACGCCGTACACGTTATGAATATAGCACAAGCACTAAACATGACCGTACTTATGGCAACCGAGCGTACATTTCGGTAATAGAAACAATCGGGCAAAAATTGCCATGCAACTTCTGCCTGCGATAATTTGTTTTTATAGGAGAATGTGCCGGTTCATCAGGTAAATTCCAATTCCTAATTATTGCAATTACTGCATGGATGAAGGATTTGAAAGTACAGACTTATTTTGAAATGATTTTCAGGTAGTTAAAAAAAGAGTAAACTTCCCTATGAAGTTTTTTGAAAAAATAAAAAACCGCAAATTAACACGCGAAGAGCGATTTGGCCTAACGGTTAGCGTAACAACGCATCTTGTGCTTTTGCTAATCGCGCTATTAATCATCGGTTCGCCCGATGAGCAAGATCGTGTTGCCTTTATGGAGGTAACTCTAGGTGAGTTTCGTGAAGGAGCGCCCGCCCGACAGGCTCCTGAACCGCAGCCCGAACAACAGCCAGACCCTGTTACTCAACCGGTAGACGATACTCCCGAACCTACGCCGCCTCAAACACAGCCCGCAGAAGATGCCTCGCAGTCTGTTGAACTACCCGAGCAAACCGAACCTGTAATAAGTGATGATGTAGTTGTAACTCCACCATCAGAAGTTATTGATCCTGAAATTGTACAGCCCGACCCGGAGCCGGAAGTTCAGCCCGAGCCGGTTCCTGAACCAGAGCCTGTGCCGGTTCCCGTAACCCCGCGTCCAAGACCGGGGTCTCTGCTCGATGGCGATCCTGATTCTAACACCAATCAAAATCCCGTAACAGAGGGCACCGGCCGCGATGATGATCGCTCCGCGCCCTATATCTTGGAGTGGGAAGGTAATATTACAAGGCAGGCTCAGGCTAATCCACTGCCAAATTATACCGTAGATGTAGAAGCTATAATTTCAGTTCGCTTTACCGTGCGTCCCGATGGCTCCGTCGGTTCGGTAACGCCGGTGCGTCGTTCAGATCCCGATCTTGAGAATGAGGTTATTCGTACCGTAAGAAGCTGGAGGTTTAATCGATTGCCATCCGGTGCACCGCAAGAAGATCAGAGAGGGTTGGTAACCTTTAGATTTGTACTTGAATAACAATCAAACGGGGAAAATGGAAGTTATAGTAGATCTTCTTTCCATTTCAATAAATTCGTGCGCCACGCCTTTGCCTGTAAACCGGGCTATGGATATGTCACCGCGCTTCGACTTTGCTTTGATATTGTAATCTTTTTTTGAACTCGACCTCTGACCTCTGTACTCTGCCCCCCTTGCTCCTCCGTTTTAGCTCATCATTGCCCCCGACCTATATGCTGATTTCCCAAACATAAGGGCTTAGACGTTCACAAACTGATTTTTTTGAAGGCCGCCAGGTTGTGCTTAGCTGCTGCTTTCCCCCTATGCTACAGAAATGTGGCCGTGCAGCGGGGATGATTTCATTTCTCAATAGATGAAAGCCATGCTTTGTGGTTTCTGGAACAAATTATTTTGTAGCCATTACACACCCATTTTGCCGAACTTGAGCTTAAACAGAAGTTTTTCCAACAATCTCTTTAATTTTAATTAATCTTTTTTATCATGACTAAATTATGATAAATTGATAATTATCAATTCCGATTGGTGACAGATGATTTAAATAGCTTTAGATTATTGCTGGATTAATAAGTTTGCACTAATCCCAATTAATTTTAACCGTTATAAATGGTTAGGCTGAAATTTAAGATGTATGAATACTTGAATTTCATTATCTACGCGATTACTCGTCTTCGCCAGAAGAAAGTAAATACTTGTTAGCCAAGGTATTTTTTACAAATACTTATGGGGGCAATTAAAGTTTAAGTGTGTTTTTGAACAGTTCTGAATTTTTCGTTTTAGGTCTGAGCATTCCACTACATATTTCTACTGCTGCTAAATTAAAAGCAACAGTTTGTTATCCTTCTATGATTATAAGAAAATCAGAAAAAAAGGCTGAGCTTACCGCTTTTCCTGTATTTATAATAGCCGTGATTTTTTTCATCATCGGATTAATGACCGGTATTTTTGAGCTAATAATGGTCTTGTTGAATCCGGAGCGTCTACCTTGACTGAGTTTTATATCTTTTTTGCCTGATGGCCCCTTATCTCGCAAATCATTCCGGTAAAATAAAAGTGTCTAAAATACACTTAACTCAATAAAGCAACTCAACTTTAGCAGTTCAAAATCATCCATCATAAAGCCTGATAAAGTTTTGATGACATTTATAATCCTAACTAGTAGCAGACTTCTTACTTAAAAGAAGCTTTTCTACCTTTTGTGCGGACAAAAGGTAGCCAAAAACCGAAGTGTCACTTTGCTCCCAATGGTGAATGGTGAATTTTCCCAGAACGAATAAAGACCAATAAGCACAAGAAAACGCCGATTTAACGCCACTTTCTCGCGAGGTCAGATGGGATCTCAAATTATGAACCACCAGTTCGTGGCCAACTGAACGGTGATGGAGAGAAGAGGAGAGGACTGGACAGAGAGATAGAAAAAGAGAGCTAGGGAGGCCGAGATACTGTGTGTTGCTTGTTAATTAGTTGTGCAGGTAAAGTGTTGAATTGAGTTACATAACTCGATTCCAAACAGTGCCATTAGGCACGACCGATAATGTAAACCCGGATGGAGGACTCCGCGAAGCAGTCCGGAATCCGGGGATATGAAGAAACCAC
>JAIULZ010000083.1 GCA_022565805.1 Balneolales bacterium | reverse complement strand
ACGGAGATATCCCGACTATTTTTGCGCTCAATCAAAATTACCCGAACCCCTTTAACCCGACTACGCAAATAAACTACGACTTGCCCGAGGCCGCGATGGTGCAGTTAGAGGTCTATAATTTGATGGGTCAGCGTGTAGCCACTTTAGTAAATAATCAGCAGAACGCGGGTAGCTATACCGTAACCTTCGACGCCAACCGACTGGCAAGCGGGGTTTACCTATACCGGCTGCAGGCAGGCAACAATGTCTTCACCCGAAAAATGACGCTGGTGAAATAAAAGCGGATTTACCTTTCGTAATCAGGAAGTAGACATAGAGAGATTCGGTCATTTTAAAGCCGGATCTCTCTTTTTGTTTACAAAGTCTTTATTAAGGTGACTTGAAGCCGGACTCCAATACACTGCTGTCAATAAAGTACGTTCGCGGTGAAATATAGATTTCATCAATTATTTTTCCAGACAGTAAAGATGCACTCCCTATCGAGCATATTTGGATTAATATTCATACTTATCTGCATAAAAAGTGCAAAAAAAGAAAATGAGTGCGGTAATTTGCGCCCTCTGTTCCTATCCCCGACTGAAATACTCATGGCAGCTCACAACTTCTGCAGTTCTGCAATCTCGCTCGAAACGGTCGGTTTGGTTCAGGGTGATGATGTGGCCTTCGGAGACATCAAAAAATTCGAGCGCTTCAAACAACCCGTCTAACTCCCGGTTCAGGTTATCGGGCGTGAGCTCATAGCAGACCTGTATGATTTCAGCCGGCTCTCCATTTTGGATAGCGATGAAGTCACACTCCCCTTTCTCCGAAAAGTAGTTGATCTCCCTGAAACGTCTCCTGAGAAACAGATAAACCAGATTTTCAAACATCGGACCAAAATCTGAAGTAAACGATTTCGAATTCACGCTTACCATACCGGTATCAATGCTGTAAACTTTCCGCGGATTAATCAGCTGCTTCCGGACCGAATAGCTGAATTTGGGTACAAAATGAAATAGCCAGGATTGCTCGAGGTGCGAAAAATACTCCATCACCGTGCTGGTAGCGCTAATGCCGATAAGGGATTTAATCCGGTTGGCGGTTACTAATTTGCCGACGTTAGACACCAGATACAGAGCGAGACGCTGAAGCGACTTTGTGTCGCGCACACCATAACGCACAGCTATATCCCGGATCAATATATCTTCAAAAAGCTGGTGAAGAATATCGTTATTGCCGGTTTTCACATACTCGGGAAATCCGCCCGTCTTCATGTACGCGGCAAGTGTTTTGGGTGATGCATCCTTTTTCAAAAATAGAAGATATTCCGGCCACGAAAACGGAAATAGCTCTTTGGTGATGTGTCTGCCCGTTAATTTAGTGCCCAGTTCCTGACTCAGCAGCGAAGCATTTGAACCGGTTATCACCATTTTATAACCTTCATCCAGCTTTTGACGAACGTACGTTTCCCAGCCCTTTATGATCTGGATCTCATCAAAAAAGAGAACTTTACTGCCCGATTCGTTAATGTGTTCATTGATCCGGGTGAAGTCATTCAGCTGAAACTCATACAGACGCGGATCTTCAAAATTAAGATAAAACGCATCTTTATACCGGCTGGCCAATAGCTGATGCAGCAGCGTACTCTTACCGCATCTTCGGATTCCGGATATAATCAGCGCGTGAGACGACAGGTCCGGAATATTATGCAGGATCTCCCGCTCCAGTCCTGATTTTCGCCGGAGCAGATTTTGCTTCTGGGAAGCCGCAACCTCTGTGATGGTGGATTTTAGTATCATGGCAGTGGTGTTTGATAGTAAAATACAATTTTGTTGTTTTATATCAAACACTTTTATTGTTTAGTGACAAACATTATTGTTGTTTGACAGCAAACAGTAGTGAAAATTAAAGCTCGATTTTCGTAGTTCGAGTTGCAGAAGTTAGCAGAAAGGGTTTTGGATTTAACGAAACCCGGATTCATCTCTTTAGAACCTACTGTTTTCTATGCTATCATGATTCCTGATATTCAAAAAAATGGAAACTTTATCCAAAAGTCTAGGTTAAATCAATTTTGACAGTAACTTGTCGTTAAAATTTGGGTTTTTAGTTCGTTTGGATCTTAAAATAATCTAACTTAGTAAAACTATATTACCCAACACTTATGTCGCCAGACTCAACATCTCATTTTAAACACCAAGCCTATGCCATTTGTAAATTTACCACTTTTGCTACGCTCAATTTTATTTGCTGCAGCATGCCTTCTTATTCTTGGTTCAGAGAGCCGGGCTCAGGGCTTCACTTCACCCATATCTTGGCATAATGTAGTTTTTGATGCACGTGTATCGGCTCTGGGACAGTCGACAGCTGCCTTGCATAACGGATCGGCCTACCAAATGAATCCTGCGGTACCGTTCGAAAACGGCGTTATTCGTGCCTCGGGTTACCTTTTTTTTTCAACACCATTTACGTCTGAGTTTACATCCAACGGTCCAAACTTGTACAGTCCGGCCATAGGATTTTCCAGCGGCAGATTATCCTATATGGTAATGCTCGATCAGACTACCTACACCATACCTACTTCACAATGGGTAAGGGGAGGAGACATTACCAACACGCTGCTAAGGTTTCAGGTTGGATATCAGCTTAATGAGCGCTTTTCTCTAGGCGCAGGTTATGTATATAGCTCGTACAATTCCCCAACTGGATCACTAAATATGGGATCAGGAGTGGATGGAAATGCAAGTGCGTGGGGCCTCACATTTGGTGCATATTTCACAGATCACATAGAAACAAGCGCTGTACGATTTACTCCTCAGGCCGGCCTATCGCTTAACGATTTAAGCACCGGCTTTAAGCGCGAAGGATTTGCTCCACGCGAGCAAATGCCGGGACAAATCAGGCTGGGATTTGGCATGGATATTAACAGCATAGAAACCCGCTATAATCTACCCCTGTTTGGCGGTGGAGTTTATACGGGCTTCAGCAAGTATCTTTCTCGATGGGAAACCGATCCTGATACTTTCGATAATACCTCTCCAAGCGGCTTCGAGTCGCTGTTTACTTCATGGAACAGCATTAATCGTTTCGACGGTATGGGTTTTACACCAATAACGCTTGGCGAACAAATTTCGGCTAGTATGGGCCTTGAGGCACACATTCTACAAACCCTTTATCTACGATATGGAATTCTGGGAGGAGCAGATTTCTGGGTGAGACCTCAGCACGGTCTGGGCATAGAAATTGATCTTTACTATATAGCACTGTCCGTTACGAATATAAGCTACCACTCTTCCGACAGATGGCTACCACAGGATGACGTCCTGACTTTTCAGGCAACCGTGCGCGTTCCCATTGATGGCAAGCCAAGGAATACCCTTTTGACTCAGCTGCTGCGCCGATGAAAAATATATAATTATATGATAAAAAAATGGAGGCCCGAACAGCTCGTTCAGACCTCCATTTTTTTTACCGTATTGGCTGCTATTTCAAACTTAATTCCTTTCCGGGAAGTCTGGTCTCTCGGGCAGTTCGAAGCCTTCGGTTTCGAGCAGACGCAGAATTTCTTCTATTCCGCGATTGAGCTGATCATCAATGCCATCAAACTCACGGGCGGGATCATTGTCGATTTCTATATCGGGATCAACGCCGTAGCCTTCAATAATCCACTCATTGCCTTCTATGTTGTAAAGGCCAAATTCCGGGCGATTCAGCGTTCCGCCATCTGTAAACGGTAGCGAACCGCGAATGCCAATTACACCACCCCACGAGCGCATCCCGATGAGGGGACCAAGGTTGTGCTGACGAAATCTGTACGGGAAAATATCCCCGTCTGAGGCAGAGTGCTCATCCAGTAACGTAACCATCGGACCAAGCATCATGTGCTCCGGGTTTGGTCTCGGGGAAACATTTCTCGGCGCGCTCACCATGGCAATTTCACGGCGCAAGCGCTCGATTATCATAGGCGAAACATTTCCGCCACCGTTACCGCGTACATCAATAATCAGAGCCTCTTTACGCAGCTGCGGATAGAAGTGCTTCACGAATTCATTGAGCCCGCCGGGACTCATGTCGGGTATATGTATGTAGCCAACACGTCCATCCGTGGCCTCGTTAACGATTTCAATATTGCGCTGCACCCAGTTGAAATAGTACAGATCGGCTTCATCGGCAACGGGGCGCACAACCACTTCACGGGCACCCTGCTCGCGCGGCTGACTATTCACTCTCAGGACTACCGTTTCACCGGCCAGGCCCATCAACGATTCCCTGATATTGGCCATTTCACTGGTTAGTCTGCCGTCAACCGCAATAATGTAGTGACCTTCCGGAACGCTAGCGCCCACTTCGGTTAGCGGTGAGCGGCGACCGGTAACCCAGTTCTGCCCGCGCAGGATTCGGTCAATCCGGTAGAAGCCATTATCGGCCCGCCTCAGCTCCGCGCCCAGCAGCCCCACATTCACGCGGTTTGGCTGCGGCACATCTCCCCCGCCAACATAAGCGTGACCCACGTTCAGCTCACCAATCATTTCACCGATTACATAGGTTAGGTCCAGCCTGTGTCGTGCCGCTTCAGCAAGTGGAAGATAGAGTTCACGTACATGATCCCAATCCACTCCGTGGAGGTTATCTGCATACAGAAAGTCACGCATCTGACGCCAGCTCTCCTCGAAGATCTGAATCCACTCCGCACGGCGGTCCAGATTTACCCGCATATTTTCCAGATTCAGGTAATCGCTGATATTTAACGGACGGGCAGGAAGATCGATAATAGCGTAACGATTCTGATGATATACGATCATCTTTTCCCGGTTTGCAGAAATAATATAGTTACTTACAGAACCCAGCTCTGTTTCGGATTCCTCCCCGATATCATACATTAGCAGCATTGGGCGCTGATCCCGGCTTCCGTTTCGCATATAGTAAATGCGACCGGATGCAGCACTTAGATTGTAGTAATTCGAAGGCTGTACCGGTAGCTGTATGATGCGGTCTATGATGCCATCGCGATCCACTTTTACATTATCGCCGGAGATGTCGCTTTCATTGTCGGCATTTTCCGCATTTACTTCATCATTTTCTGGCAAAAAGGGTGATGGAGTTTCTTTGGCCAGCGTAAGCATGTAGACCCGGGCCATATCCTGATAGGCGTGGTTCCACTCGGTCCAGCTGTAAATCGGGTTGAAATCCCTGCTGGAAACAAAAAACAGATAGCGGCCGCATTCGCTGAAAGCCGGCCCGGACGAAGCGTACCATTTATCGGTAACCGGAAACGACTCACCAGAATCTGTTGAGTAAATCCATATCCGCTGCATGCCTTCAACTTCCGGGCGTGTGTATGCAATCCACTTACTGTCGGGCGACCAGGTGAAATTCGTAATCTCCCAGTATTCGGCGGTATCTACGGTCGTTACGCTTTTATTTTCGGTGTTTACAAAGCGAAGGCGGTTCTTCTTGTCGGACCAAAGGACCTTCCGGCTGTCGGGCGACCATTGTATGGAGTAGTAATAGGTATCGGCGTCGTCGGTGAGCTGCACGGCTTCGCCTGATCCATCCTGAGGCCTCATCCAGAGCTCATTTTCGCCAGTATAATCGGAGATATAGGCAATCATTTTTCCATCGGGCGACCAGGCCGGATTCCTGTCGTGTACACCGGCAGATCGCGTGATGTTTCTGGTGATGCCGCTTGATGCAGGCACGGTGAAGATATCGCCCCGGGCGCCAAAAAGAGCGCGCTTTCCATCGGGTGAAATATCCCAGTTCTGCACCATGTTATGAACCTGCGTTAGTCCGCCGCGGCTGTAAATATTGTCTGTTGTGATACGAATCGGCACGCGATTGTACACCCCGCTGTTTATATCGAAGCGGTAGATGAATCCACCATTTTCAAACACGATGTGATTGCCGCCTAAAGACGGAAATTTAATATCAAAATCCTCAAAATACGTGAGCTGACGCGCCTCACCTTCGCTTACATCCTGAACCCACAAATTCATCCGCTGGTTTTCGTCCCGGTCGGATGCAAAGAAGATTTGATCTCCATACCACATCGGGATGATATCCTGAGAATCGCTGTTGGTTAGATTAATCGTTTCTCTGGTTTCGAAATCGTGAATCCAGATGTCGTCGGCCATTCCACCGCGGTATTTTTTCCATGTGCGGAATTCGCGGAAAATGCGATTATATGCCAATTTGGAGCCATCCGCCGAATAAGAGGCAAAACCACCGCGTGGAAGAGGCACCTGCGTGGAAATATCGCCATTGCGATTAGCCAGAAAAAGCTGACCCTGAAAAGCGTTAAATGAGCGCTTTCGTGAGCGATACAGCACTTTGTCCTCCTGCGGATGCCACCCAAGCACGATATTATTCGGACCCATCCGGTCGCCTACATCATCGCGGCCAAGCGTTGCGGTGATGGTAAGGCGCTGCGGTTCGCCGCCTTCTGCGGGTATTACATAGACTTCCGTATTTCCATCGTACTGACCCGTAAAGGCAATTTCGGTGCCATCGGGCGAAAAGCGGGGAAACATTTCAAAGCCTTCATGATTGGTAAGCTGCCGGGCAAGACCGCCATCCAGCCCAACGGTGAACAGATTACCTGCATAGGTAAAAACAATCTGCTCCCCGTTGGTCGCCGGAAAGCGAAGCAGGCGGGTTTCATCATCCTGTGAAAATGCCGGAAAAACCCCGGCTACGGGCAGTAACGCCAGTATTAAAATGATTGTCTTAATCATGTTAGAACTGTTTGGTTTTGTGAGCGTAGTAAATAAAAGAATAAAGTGCGAATGTACGCATCAGGAATGGGATTTGTTGCTGAAAAAACTGCAGGCTTTTTTCAATCGCTGTCTTTAATGATATTGTAAGCAGCTTCTCCTGCGTAAATTTTGGATGCCTAAGAATAATGCAGTGTCGTAAAATAAATAGCAGGAATCTTAATTACAACTTAGTTGCATTAAACGTTACATTTAAGGGATAAACCCTTGCAAAGAAGTTGAAGAGCGAATTACAAAAAATCTGACTACAAAGATTATTTTAGAATTCTTCCTAAAACCTAACTTTTGGAGTTCGAATTTAAGGATAAGCAAAAGGGATTTTTAGTTCGAAAATTTTAGTAGTCTTTAATAGAATGACAGGTAATAGTTTTTGTTTGAAATTAACATCTTGATGTATTCATATAGATTCCTTAACCGTTGCTCCTCGCGGACCTGGCTGCGAGCCGCTGTATCTTAGGGGAGTCGGCGACACCGATGGCTCACACTAGTTACCTTTATAGATTGCACATCACAAAATTAATGTACCTATGCTATATTTCCAATTTAACCACCAAAAAGCCTTCTATGAAGCGTATATGTTCTAATAACTTTATTTCAGCGCTGAAAATCCTGCTTGTCTCCGTTCTTTTGGCTTTTTGTGCAACGGCCGAAAAAAGCGAACGTGATAGAAATAATCTCTTACTTTTTGAAGAATACAGTTACAGCGGGATATCTCTCGATATTTCAAATGAAACAGAAAATGCCCGAGCAACTGCCTGGCGACCGGATGGAAGCATGCTATTTGTAACGGGCCGATATACCGAAAATGTAGTTAGCTATTCATTGGAAGAGCCATGGAATATCGGGACAGCGACATTTAGTGCGGAATTCGATCTTGCAGAAGATTTAGGCAATTCTTCACAAAGTTCGGTTGCGCACGGTCTATTTCTGCATAATGATGGAGCTTTAATGCTGGTTTTTAACAGAACAGAAATATGGGAATTCACCCTTGAAACACCCTGGAATCTCGCATCAGCGGTGCAGACATCATACTTCGATTTACAGAAATATGTTCAGCGTGGGCACGATTTCGACTTCAAAGCAGATGGCTCCCGTTTTTTTATTGATGACAGGGATGCGCAGGCAGTACATGAGTTTTATCTCGAAACTCCGTGGGATATTTCCACTATGAAATGGGAGTACACCCTCGATATTAGCGATCAGGAAAATGCCGTTCGCGGGTTGGAGTTGGTCCTCGAAGGAACCGTTATGCTACTGATGGATACCGGCAGAAAAGAAGTACTGCAATATCAACTTTCGGAACCGTACAGCCTCAAATCGGCACGCTTTATAAACGCATTTAATGTGAGTGAAGAAACCGGAAATCCGCGGGGACTGAGCATTCGACCCGACCTTGAGTTTTTCTACGTTACGGGAAATGATAATCAGAAAATCTACCAGTATACCCGGCGCAGTTCGTATTGAGTTTACAGTAGGTTTTTCAAAGCCTAATTATAAGAAACCTGAGCTTTGGTAATTCAAATTGCGACAAAATAGATGGAACCTAAATTCCATCGTAGCAGTAAAAATGGCTTAGCCATTCAAAAGCAGGCTTTAGTTTAAAATTATTTGAAAAATTGATACAAATATCTAAAACTATACGTAATTGAAATTTTATAACTTATGAGTAAAAAACTTTGCATTCTGCTCATAAAAACCGTTTATTTTAAAACAGTAATTTATTTCTAAAACCATTGTTAAAATTTATCTGTAATGATTTATTTCCTAAGCATTGTATTGACCTTTTTTACGGCTTTCACCGCCCAAAACTCAGCCGAGTCTTCCATAGCGAATACAGCTTCTTTTGTGATGCCTGTTCAAGCAAATACAGAAATTTTAGCTGAATTTGGTCCTTTATATCACCCAGTGCTTAAAGAAGAGCAAATGCACATTGGCGTTGGTTTTGCTACTTCTGTTGGTGATCCTGTTTTTGCCGCGGGCAATGGCACCGTAATTTTTAAAGGATATGATCGCAATTACGGAAATATGGTTGAAATACAACATGAAGATGGATTTATAACCCGCTATGCGCATCTTTCCTCATTTGGCAGCGAGCTTGCGGAAGGCTCTGAAGTAAATGCGAGACAGATTATTGCCTATGCGGGTCAAACAGGCCTGGTTACATCTCCAAAGCTGCATTTTCAGCTTTGGCTTAATGGCGAGGCTGTTAATCCGATGACATACATCAATATTGATGCTGAATAAATTATTCTATCAAAGGTGATGATTTCCGGTATTGCGAAACCGCGTTTACCCGGATAATTCAACTTCAAAAAAACAAAGCCTGCGGGAATATCGCTTATACGATGTTTTTTTTCGCAGGCTATATTTTTACTGCTCATTTAGCAAACTACTCAGAATTAGGTTTTTGAATTACAGAGAAACGTCCAGAAATCTTATCCAAATGAACGAATAAAGGGGTTAATGAATTTATCCTTTTCAAATCATAACAGTCACTTCTTTTTTTACCGCAGACTGAAAACACTTTATAGTTTTAAAACCAAGCTTGCTATTCATCGAGTTTACCACAGGAACTTTGCTTGACTGCCATAGCGCTATTCATCATTATAATCAATATTGCCTTCTTTCTTTTTTATGGCTTTCAATGCTTTATTTCTGCATACATGAAAGCTGAATTTGAACGATTCGGGCTTACCTCATTCCAACGCCGTGCAACAGGGGCACTGCAAATACTTGGAGCAGTGGGAATAATATTCGGCTTCTTTCTTCCATTAGCCGGATTCCTTGCATCTGCCGGACTAGCCATTATGATGCTCATGGCATTTCTTGTAAGAATAAAAATAAGGGATGGATTTTTAGAATCGACTCCATCCCTTCTTTTTTTAGCGTTAAACAGCTGGATATCTTTACTTTTTTATAATCTGATGTAAGTAGTCTGCCTCAGATATACGAAATAGCCAGGGAAAGCACGAAAAACGTAAGAGCCGGCACAGACTTCTTAATAGGATCGCCAATTTTGATGTGCATAGTTACGGCGCCGAGCATCAGAACAGCAATTCCATAAGCTGCTATAAGCTCTACCTGCTGGTAGAAAATCGAAATAAGCAGTAAAAGCGCAAGCGAACATTTTAAAGCTCCGGTTGCGTACATAAACCATTTCGGGAGTCCATAGGCTTCAAATTCTTCGGTAATTGTTTTAGCATCCCCTCCCCTCCAATCGGTTGACTTATTCGCTCGTAAAAGCCAAACGTTTAAAATGCTCAAACCTACAATTAGCTTAAGCGCCATATCAAGGTATTCCATATCAGTTGTATTTCTGTGTATAGTGATTTAGTTTTTGAATGACTTATTATAATTAAAATAATTGAACGCTTTGCATAACTGTTTTTAAATCAAGAAGAGCAAAGGGTATAAATTAATTCATTAGATTGGCTCTAAGGGTTTTAGCATGCATAATTCACAAATAATAGTTCATTGAGTGTATCGCCATGCTCTTCATTTAGATAGATCATATAAAATATAAGTTTCTATTTCACGCTGTGAATAATGCAGGTTAGTGTGTGTTAGAATATTTAAAAAGAGTGATGCTGGCTATTAGTGGATTTGGTTTTTTATTTATGGTGATTAAGTTTTAGTAAGACTCAATTCGGGCAAATAAGCTTTATTTCAAAATCTACCTTCTGATTAAATCACGTATATTGAGACCTGTGCAAAAGCCCTAAAAAAACTCCTCTCCAATTTAAAAACTGTTTTTTTGATATGACAATTTTTTCGAGAATCATTAATGGCGAGCTTCCCTGCTACAAAATTGCTGAAGATGATCGCCACTTTGCTTTTTTAGATATTAATCCGGCAAGCCGTGGTCATGTGCTGGTTATTCCAAAACAAGAAACAGACTACATTTTCGATCTTGATGATGAGCTCCTTAAAAGCCTTATAACTTTTGCGAAACCGATTGCAAAAGCCATGGATCGGGCTTTAAAACCCATAAGAACCGGAATAATGGTCGAAGGCCTCGAAGTCCCCCATGCGCACATCCATTTAATACCCCTGTACACTGCCGGTCAGTATTTCTCCCTTGGTAAAAAAGTAAAACTGAGCAAAGCAGAAATGGAAGAAACGGCCCAATTAATTCGCAGCGAGCTTAGCTAAGAAAACAGAGATTATTATCGCTAAAATACAGTAAGCGTACTTTCCGTATACGATTGATTCACATAGCATCATGAAAAAAAATACTTCCCGAAATTTGTTTGTAATAAACGGTCCCAACTTAAATATGCTCGGGGTTCGCGAGGAGAAGCATTACGGAAGTGGCACGCTACAAGAACTTGAAGAAGGTTTAAGTAAAGCCAATACAGCCGTTAAGTTTCACTTTTTTCAAAGTAATCATGAGGGGGAGCTGATCGATTACATACAGAAAACAGCTAAAAGTCTGCTACAGCTACCAGAAAAGGAGCGTAAGACATGCGGAGTTCTCGGCAATTTCGGTGGTTTTACCCATACATCAGTTGCTATTCGGGATGCCTTGGCTCTGCTGCCCGTTCCCTACATAGAAGTGCATTTGTCGAACATTCACGCGCGCGAATCTTTTCGTCATCATTCGTTAACCGCCGGTGTTGCAAAAGGAATCATAGCCGGATTCGGATTCCGCAGCTATCATTTAGGGGTACAAGCAATGCTTGATATTCTGGATGAAGCTGAAAATCGCCCGGATGCCTCTCAACAGTCTAAGTAAATAAAGGTGCAGGCTAAACCCATAAGTAAAATAAGAGAATTATTTTCAGACAGCCTGATATACGGGCTTAGCAGCGTTATTGCCCGTTTTATTAACTATTTGCTGGTACCTTTTTATACGCTCTATTTTACGCCTGCCGAATATGGAATTGTAGGACTACTTTTTGCGGCAATTGTATTTCTGAACGTAATTTATTCGTTCGGGATGGAATCGTCCTACATTCGCTATGCCTCCATAAGCATTAAAAATAACAATAAACAAGAAACCAACCGGATATTTACAACCGTACAGCTGGCTATTTTATCTGTTGCCACACTTCTTACTCTGCTTCTGTACGCGTTTGCAGACCCACACTTGCTTCCGTTGATGAGCCTCAATTTTGACGGTGGAGAACGACTTTTTGCCATGATGCTCGTTATTCTTTGGCTCGACGCACTAAGCATTGTTCCGTATGCGCACCTTCGCATTGCAAAAAAGGCTATAAACTACGCACTCATTAAACTGTTTAATGTCTTGCTAAACGTTGGCCTTAATCTCTACCTTGTAATTGTGGCGGGTATGGGGATAGAAGCAATATTTATCAGTAATATTTTGGCTTCTGCGCTGTCGTTGCTACTCTTGACCGCTTTTACGCTACCCATGTATAAAGCAGCCCCCGAGCTAAGCCTGCTAAAGCCGCTTTTACTTTTTGGCTTACCCTATGTACCAAACGGAATTGGCTTTGCGATTAATGAAGTAATGAACCGGTTCTTTTTGGTTCGGATGTCGCCCGAGCAAATATTCAGCATCTATAATACGCCCTACACGCCCGAAGAAATTACCGGTATTTTTAACGCCTGCTATAAAATGGCTGTATTTATGCTATTATGCGTGCAAATGTTTCGTCTCGCCTGGCAGCCATTTTTTATGCGCTATGCATCGGACAAAGAGTCGCCCGAACTTTTTGCCCGGGTATTTTTGTATTTCAATACAGCTTGTGCCATTATTTTCGTGAGTATCAGTTTGTATACTCCTTTAATTGTCGCTCTGGAAATTCCGGTACTAAACGGTACTATTATAGACAGCAGATACTGGAGCGGATTGCATATTGTTCCGGTTTTACTAATGGCGTACTGGTTTCAGGGCTGGTTCATTAATTTAACCGCTGGAATTTTTATTCGGGAAAAAACCATCACCCTTCCAAAAATTACGCTTTATGGCTCTGTAATTACAATAGCCGGGAATATGCTACTTGTGCCCTACTTTGGTATGTTAGGTTCAGCGATGGCTACGTTAGGCTGTTACGCGGTGATGAGTCTTGTAGCTTTGCTCTACTCCATGAAAGTGTATCCGGTTCCCTATCCCATGCGGGGAGTAATTACTATGATGATATTTTCCATTGCAATTGTACTATGTGATTTATATCTACCTGCTCAAATTGGGTTAAACGAACGTATTCTTAAATTAATCCTGCTAATAATTGGCATTGGTGGAATTCTATTTATCACTCGTCTTTCACTTAAAAAGTAATTTTTCTAAATAAAAGTGGCTTATAGAAGGCTGTGAAAACCATCTATATTATTCTTTTTCAACGTCGGAGCAAAAGAGTGGTTCTGTAAAGCCTTCTTATAGATTACTAAAAGCAGTAATTTATCCTCATAGATGCTTGTATTAGTAAATAAGCCTGATTATATAATCAATAAGAACAGAAACATTTTATTGAAGGCTGTTAATGCAATAAAATTTAGTTGTTTAGACAATATTTTTTTTTATTTTGCATGAATGCACGAATAGCCATTTAATCAAAAAAAGGCTCATAAATTCTGTGTTAAAAGGTATAAACATATAAAACAAGGTTTTGAATTAAAAAATAAAGAAAAGTAACAGCAAGAAAAGGATTATCCAAGGCCTTATAAAAATACCAGAGAAGAAAATTAAGCGTTAGCATAAAAGAAACACCTCTGGCAAAAGACAACTAGCCGAATACTTTATAAATAAATGTGTTAATTTGCTGTTATAATTAGATAAAATCTGTATTTATTATTAATAGTTAACTATTAAAAGTTTCTCTTTTAATGACAAACATTGTTTGTATAGCTCTTAAAGCCGTTTTTTTGTTAATGCAGCATTAAAAAAGAGTGTATATTTCGTAAAGAATTCAACTTTTAAGTATTTGATGCTTACTAAATTTATGTGCACTTTGTGAGTTCAGCATTTAAGAAAAATGAATAGTAATTCGACTTTATAAAAAAAGTGGTTTAGATGGCTATAAATGAGTTATATGTAAACGTGCTTTTGATTTCTAAATCCACAAAAATTATAATTTTCGGGATTGCACTCTTACAAGAATAACTTCTTCATATTTGATAAAAAAGCTTTTCCATATTAATAAGTGAATGCAAAATACACCTAAACCCTTGTATGTCTATCAGATAAAGCTTTGCATCGATTTAAAAAAACAGTCGCAAAAAAATTCCAAGCTAAAATTATCATAACATTCGATTGAGGTAGCGAAGGTTATAAATTCCTTCTTATGCCTAAACTAATATTACTAAAAGCAGTAAAATAAAGTATTTATGAAGCGCAGCAATAAAGTTGGTATTTATATAGATGCAATTGATGTAACCATGAATGGTGGTTTCGGATTGCGTTACGATATTTTAAGGAAGTTTGCTACCCGCGATGGCTGCATGTCTACTCGAATGAACGTATACCTGGGATACGACCAAACCCGCTCTAAAGAAGATCAGTCGTATAGGCAAAAAACAAATCGGTTTTGTGAAGTACTTCGCGATTTCGAATATAAGGTGATAGAAAGACCCATAGAGCAATCTTTCGATAGTTCTGGCGAAACTCCAGCTAAAACTCCTATTGAAATGGAAATGGCCTGCGATATGATTACACAGGCACAGAATATGGACCGCCTCATTCTCCTCACAAATCAGGAGAGCTTTATATATGTTATAAATGCCCTGCAAACAATGGGCAAAAGAGTAGAGCTTATCGGCTTCGATAATATGCCCGCCCGATTAAAGAAAGTTGCAGATTTATATGTATCTGGCTATACCATACCTGGGCTTCTTCCAATTAAAACACCCTATGAATGGGGCACTGTCGGATCGAGGGTTCGTGGGGTGTGCTACGATTTTTCACATTCTGATGGCTACGGTTTTCTTCGCTACCTTAATCGTATAGATGAACATTTGTGGATTACCGACTCGAGACTTCCAGATTCGCCCTATAAGACAGTTTTTGCTCATGTCTCTCAATTTGAATCTGATTTTGACAGCAGCTACCTCCCAAGCAGAGACTTGATCTTTGAATTTGATCTTGTAAAAAATGAGAAAGGCCTCGTAGCTCAGGATATCGTTCTGGTTTCAGCCCCTTAAGGCAATAATAATATTACGCTCAAGAATTTTCGGATCGGGCTCAAAATTTATACGGATAAATAATCACAAATGTATCGCTGAAAATAGTTTTTCCTACCTACTGTACAGATATGAGCTAAAGAATAAAGCCCAATGAAAAAAATAAGCTTTACACGAAGTCTACAATAGGCATTAGAACATATTTTCAGCGAGACGGATGCTTAGGCTATTTTATATAAATTACTTAGGCTTTCTAATCTTATCTAATAAAGTATTAAATAACCTAATTTCTTCATCAGAGAGGTTTCCTAGTAGTTCATCTTCTCGTGAGCTTAGATTATCCATTTTACTCAATAGCTCAAGACCTTTTTCTTCAATACGAATCTCAACTTTACGCTTATCTTCCTTAGAGCTGCAGCGAGATACAAAACCAATATTTATAAGCCGGTTAACAATTCGGGTAACATCCGAATTTTTATCCAACATGCGTTCTTTGATGTACGAATTAGTGCAGGCCTCCGGATATGATCCACGCAAAATTCGTAATATATTAAATTGTTGTGTTGTAATATCATACTCAGAAAAAAGCTGCTGAAGCCTGGTGTTTATGATACCATAAGTATAAATAAAATTTATAATTCCTTTGTGGTAGTCATTTCTGAAACGCGATAAATAAACTTCTTCTTCAAGCATAATAATTTTTTGTAAAAAGTTCTAAGCTAAGCATTTTTATAACTGAATATATCATTGGGCTGTATGCATTTATTCATTAAATATCTAAAAGTTCTAACACCAACATTACTCAGTTAGTTTAAAAAAACTTACAATTAGTAAATTTTGCCAGAAGGCTTTGCAAAACCGCATGTTTAGCTGTGTTCTGCCATGTAATAAAAATATATTACTCAAAAATATTAGCCATGCTGCAATTTTATTTTTTATCCGGCTTTGAATAAGGCTAAATCTCTTTTTAAAAGCATTCTGTTACAATACAGTAAAGGAGCAGACGTCCAAAAAAAAACGAATATTTTTTGATAATCTTTTCGTGAACAGAAAAATTAACAAAGCTTTATTCTGGTTAAAGATACAGACAATTGATTAGCCCGCTTTAAAAATTATAATTCTACCTATAGGTATTGTCTTGCCCGATAAGTTCATGGCAAATCAAAATTTTATACCGTTTGGAATAGTAAGATAAGCCCTGTTCCCATAAATACGGGATTAAGTTCTAAACCTCTGATCCAATTGCTATTTCATTGAAGATTTATAAGTTATAAACTATTGATAATATTTATTATACATTTAATTTAATTATCTGTTATTTGTAACGCACATTTTTTAAAAAGTATAAAATAATAATAAGAATCAAGCTTATAACTAATTAATACCTTATCTAAGAAATTAATTATTTGGGGTATATACATAATGAGATTAGCAGGACAGACCTAGAGAAAAAGTGTTTTTTATTAAAAGTTTTTAATATATTAGACAATAGTAAATTCATAATGACTTAAAACAACTTTTATAGTAGTAAGCTCACCAAAATACTTCGTGCAAGATATTCACAGAATATGTTAGTTAGATTTAATGCTTACACCAAAATGCATCAAAAGATCTATTAAGCTTATATAAAGTGTAAATTAATAAGGTGCAAACTTAAAATGACGGCTGTCGGAAGATGGCCGTCATTGTTTTTTAAAAAATAATCTGGTAGTAAAGATGTTTTCTACAGTTTAGTTGATTTTCTAAAGGCTTTAAAAATTTATAACTAAGATTATATAGCACATCACATTCATCTATCAATTTGCTTAAGAGAGAGCGGCACTAATATTGATGGGCAACTAAATGTTTTTTCATAATTCATTGTTTTTTTTATTTTCAACTATAAATTTGTTGCTGTAATAAATAAAGGAAACAATCATATTTATATATCAAAAAACA
>JAIULZ010000082.1 GCA_022565805.1 Balneolales bacterium | reverse complement strand
CCGAACGCAGCTTAAATGGAATGAAGCCTGATTTTTAAGATTTTGATGAAGTTGACTTAGCGAAAAATCTTTTTTAACCTTTATCGTAATATTGCTATATTAAAATATAAATGACAAGATTAGTCTAATCACTACATAAAGAAATTGAAAACCTAATATAGCAGGTATGGGAGCAACAAAAACTGACGAATACACAGAAAGTCAGATACTTGTGGCAACACTGGCGAAAGCAATTGGTCATCCTGCAAGGGTAGCAATTATAGAATACCTGATGAAGGTGGATTCTTGCATCTGCGGGGATATTGTGGATGTACTTCCTCTTGCACAACCTACCGTTTCCAGGCATTTAAAGGAGCTCAAAAATGCCGGTCTTATCAGGGGAAATGTTATAGGAAACAGCATTTGCTATTGCATAGATAAAAATGCTGTAGATACGCTTCAGACCTATTTTGCAGGTCTCATTCACACAATTTCGATTAAGGATAAAACGTGCTGTTAACGTAGCCTGCAACATTCACAGCGTTGAACAACATTTTAATCTTTATGTGATGTGTCAACTGATGGACACAGTAATATTTTAAGTCAGATATAATTTGTGAGTTATGCAGGGTAGTATTAGCTCATCAAAAATAATAAAATCGTAACCAATTGCATTTCAACTACTTGATAATGAAAATTTCAAAACTAAAAAAATTCCTTGGCAAGGTTTCAGAATTAACTATTCAGCACTCATCCGGAATGTTGATTCCACCCCATTTCCATATTACAGAGGCTGGTATAGCAACCAAAGCATTTATAGACTGTGGCGGAACCATTAGGGAAAACAAAAAGCTTCTGCTGCAAATCTGGGTCGCTCAAGATGTAGATCATCGCTTGACTCCACAAAAGCTCCTGAGTATTATTGGAATTGCAGAAAAACATTTTGGAAATGAGGATCTTGAGGTGGAAGTGGAGTACCAAACAGAAACTGTTGGTAAGTATTCTCTGGAAATTTCGGGTAATAACTTGCTGCTTTTGAATACTCAAACAGACTGCCTGGCAAAGAATAGCTGTAATTTGCCTCTGGAAATAAAGTCAACCTTGATTCCAAATATTGGGATAAACTATAAGCAAGAAAGCTGTACACCCGGGAATGGCTGTTGCTAAAATTAAACTTAAATAGGGTTTAATATATAAGCTGTTTAGGGTGAGTTTTACATTATTAGGGCTAAAATTGCGATGGGGAAAAGCCGTCTCTGTTGAATATTTGGCGCATGTCAATTCTTCGGTTTTTTAGGGAAAATTTCCCGCTATTACTCTTCGGATTATTACTTTCGTTTTTCTCCGGATTCGGTCAGACGTATTTCTTTTCGCTTTATTTACCTGGTTTTCAGGAATCTTTTGGCCTCACAAGCGGTACATTCGGTACATTTTACTCAGCGGTAACGCTTTGTTCGGCTTTACTTCTTCCTTTTACCGGAGCTCTGATTGACAGGGTAAATCTGAAATATTATGCCCTTACCGCGATTGTTGTAATGGCACTGGCGGCAGCAACAATATCGCTTTCCGCTGGTCTCATTGCCTTATTTCTCGGTATTCTTGGCGTTAGGCATACCGGGCAGGCGCTCATGGGGCACATCTCGCAAACCACAATGGCCCGCTACTACGATCATGCCCGTGGAAAGGCGCTAAGTATTGCCTCTTTAGGCCATCCCTTTAGTGAAGCCATTTTACCCGTAAGTTTCGCACTGTTGATAGCCGCAGTCGGGTGGCGTACATCCTGGCTTTTGGTATCGGCATTTGTGTTAATTGCCGCTTTCCTTCTGGTTCCGCTGCTACTAAAGTCAGCCGACCGTCGCGGTCTTATGACTATTAGTCTGCGCGATGAGGTTGCAAATCCTGAAGTTGCTACAGAAACAAGCATACGATCATGGACAAGAGCAGAGATGCTCAAAGATCCCCGTTTTTATTTTGTGATACCCGCCGGACTTGCCTCTCCCATTCTGATGACGGCTTTTTTTCTCTATCAAATTCCTTTGGCAGAATCCAAGGGATGGTCAATAGAGTGGCTGGCGGCCTGCTTTGTGGCTTTTGCCGCATCAAAAAGCATTATTTCCTTACTCTCCGGCCCGGTAATCGATTCGTTGACGGCAAGAAGAGTGTATCCATTTATGCTACTTCCCATGATTTTGGGCTTTATAGTACTGCTGCTTGGCTCACATCCCATAACAGCCCTGTTTTATATGCTTTTAATCGGCACAACAGAGGGACTTTCCGCAAATACCAAAACAGCTATGTTTGCTGAGCTATATGGCGTTAAGTATCTGGGCGCCATTCGCTCAACATTGGTCTCGATGATGGTTTTCTCCACGGCTTTATCACCCATATTATTTGGAAACTTACTCGACGCTAACATTAACTTTGATCATCTAATTATGGGAGCTTTAGCATTATTGATACTTTCTATGCTACTATCGATACGGATTTATCCCTGGGTAAGTCTAAAGACTAAATAAAGCTGAGCAAATCAGAAAAATAAACTGAGTTATTCACAGCGTGTTTATTTCTAAGCTCGGTGTATAGTGTAGATCAGAACTTTATGCTTTAGCACACTATAGGGGGCTTACTTAAACAGCGCCATGTGGAGATCTTGTTCCGCGTGTAATTTGGATCTTTGAGCGAAGAAAATTAATGCTGTTATAATTGTAGCAGTAAGCAAAATTATTCCCGCTGTTACGATAAAGCCGTTTAAAGCAGTAATTACGATAGTTAAATTTAAAAATAGCTGCAAATAGCTTATTCGCTGAGATGTGAACGATCCTGTTCGACCGAACTCTACAAGCTTTACATCCTGTGAGACTTTAATTGGAAGAATAATAGAACTGATATATCCTATTAAATGATTCATAGGAATAAGCACAAAAAAGAACAGGATGAGTAAGAACGGAGAATGTGAATGTGCTGATTGCAGACCAAATACCGCTGCAAAGCAAAGTATGAAATTGAGTAGTAGGGCCGGCAACAAACTGAAAGTGTAAATTAAGAAGCCATTCATAAAAGAATTCGCACCGTTAGCGGTATTCATTTTAAGAGCAGGAAAAAATCCCCAGAAATTATTAAAAACGTGGCTGTACGGGATAATTGGTAAAATGAGGAATGTAACGAGTACTTTGCCGCCCATGCCATACAGAATTAAACCTGAAAAAATCAGATACATTAATACCATAAGTCCACAAAGCTGTCTGTAGATATTAGCGCGCAGAATGTGTTTTATACTTAGTCTTAGCAGAAGCCGCAAGCTTTCTTGTGATTCCTCTGCAATATTGCGCGTGGATTTTTCATTTCTTGAAATAGCCTTGTAACTGCCGCTTGTTAGCTGCAAATCAAGATTTGTATTACGGTAGGCATAGCCTGAAAGAAGCAGACCTGAGCAAAATAAAAACAATGCAGCCGCAGAAGGGTCTACAGGCAATAATGGATTGGGATAAAATAGCTGAAGTAGTCCCAAAATGAGTAGCACTAATCCGATAGCATAGGGGAAAACAGGTTTTCTGACTAAAGGTTCACCGGCTGATGCTGATGATGGCTTCTTTGTTAATATAATTTTGGCTGTAAATTCAAGCAAACTGATGGCCATGAAAAAAACGAGACAGCTCACAAATAGAAGCCATCCGAAGACAGGAGACATAAAAGCCACAGTGGTAATAAAAAGCACCCCGTATACAAATCCAGGCCGCAAAAGATTAAAAATCCCGTTTGCAAGTGCAGTTTCTTCCGGTCCGAGCGGAGCAAATACCGGTATGGCGTCGACGGGTAGTTTTAGCGTCGGGAAAACTCCTGAGGAAACCATTGCTATCGTAGAAAAAAGGAGAAATCCGGCAATGTATGGTTCTGCTGGTAAACCGCTATCGGTTAGCCTGTTTAAAAAAAGTCCCGCTCCATATGCATACATTAAAATTATTGGGAGCAAAATAATTCTGCCAAGATTGGCTAATGTAGTTCGGGGTCCTGTTAGCACAAGCTGTAGTTTGTGCTTCGCTAAAAAATAGAGGAGATTGAGCGTGTGCCTCGGGTTACTGCTGGTGTGGGATGATGGATTCTGCATGGCTCAGAATAAAGAGGGTGCTTGTTCATCACTTTGGCTGTCGCCCAGCAGCTGATGCAAAGATTCATCTAACTGAGTTGCGCCATCGCGGGTAAATGCACTTATTCCGCCTTCAAAAACAAATTTCCCCTCGTGTAAAACTGCAATATGTGTGGCTGTTTGGCCTGTATAGCCCAAGTGATGTGAAGAAACCAGTGCAGTTCTGCCGCTTGCTTTATACTGGTTAAGCAGGCCAATTACCTTGCGGCTTGTGCGCGGGTCGAGTCCAGAAAAAGGTTCATCGAGCAGCAGAACTTCTGGCTGATGCATGAGGGCGAGTATAAAAGAGAGTTTCTTTTTCATACCCGTAGAGTAAACACGACAGCGCATCTGCAGATCGTCCGGGTTTTCGAATAGATAAGGAATCAGCTCTTCTGTGGCCTTACGTATTTGTGCCTCGCTGCATTGGTATAAAAGCCCGGAAAACTGGACTTGCTCGTATCCGCTCAAATCAGGGTTCAGGCTGGAAAATTCGGGCATTAATCCTATATGGGATTTAAGCAGCCTTAACTGCGCAGGGTTGTCGGTTCGGTAACCTTCGATTTCTGCATAACCTTCGTTTGAGCTTATAAGGCCCGACAAAACATGGATGAGGGTAGATTTACCGGCTCCGTTATTCCCCAACAAGCCAAGCGTAGAACCTGGTTCTACTGTAAATGACAATTCGCTGAAAATTGTTTTATTTCCGAATCTCCTGCTTAAGTTATGTGCTGTAATCATTTGAATCCGGGTTTACGATTTTGGGGAATATCAAGAAAGGTGCATTCCTTTTGAAGTGCTTTTTTCAAAATTCGCATATATTGTCTTCTGGGTACGCTCAGGCAGCCAAATTTCTCTAAGTGAGATGTGGGGAATTGAGTGTCCCACAGCAGGAAGCCGTTATAATTTAAAACTTCTCTGCAGTACCAAAGCGCTGCTTTATGGCCTTCATCGTGATTCTGAAAAACGGATTCAGCAAAAAAAGCGCCACCCATAGCCAGCCCATAGAGTCCGCCGGCAAGCTGGCCATCTTTAAAAACTTCGATAGAATGTGCCTCACCCGTTTGGTGAAGATAGCTAAATGTATCCCGTATTACAGGGTTAATCCAAGTTTCGGCTCGTTTTGCGCAACCATCTATCACACGGTCGAAAGCCGTATTTACCGCAAAGGTAAAGCGGTACTTTCGGAAATATCGTAAAGATCGGGAAGAAATATGAAACTTGTCTATCGGGAGAATACCGCGAGTATACGCTGTGTGCCAATATATTTCGGCATCTGCATCGGCGCTATCGGCCATGGGGAAATATCCTTCTGAGTAGGCCTCAAAAAGCCCCTCGGGCGAAATTATTCGTTTATTATGGATATCCTCCGGTTTCATAAATTGGCTTACATGCGAGCTTCGTAAATGCACATAGGTGGAATATTGCGAATTTCGTAGCAGGTTTCAACATGCGAAAAATGCGATTGAAGGGATTCCTTTAAATGAGACGAGGTTTGGTAAGCAAGAAAAATGCCTTCGGGATGCAGTAATCTAACAGTTGCGGCTAAAATCCGGTTTTTGACTTTTTCATCCAGAAAACTAAACGGAATACCCGATAATATGTAATCAACTTTTTGCAGACCATGTTCGAGCGCGATGGCTTCTACCTGCTCTGCCGACGCATGATGAACAGATACCCGATCGTCTTTAAGATGCTTTAGCTGATGCACAAAGTCCACGTTCATTTCAATCATGATTAGACGTGAGCCGGGGCTGATATGTTTCAGCAGGAATTCGGCAAATACCCCGGTTCCGGGTCCGTATTCGATAATTGTTACGTCTTTCGAAAAATCGATATTCCGGGTTGTTTTTTTTATTGTAAACGATGAGCTTGGCGTTACTGAAGCTACGTTTTTGTCTTTAAGCAACGATTTTAGATAAGCGATTGTACTCATGCAGGTGGTGAAAAAAGTTCCTGTGTAAATTAGAGCGCATCTTCCCCTCGGACCGAAGCGCCTTTTTGAGATCTACGGCTTACTGAATTCTTTCTTAAGCTGTTCTATCTGATCCCGTATTCGGGCTGCTTCTTCAAATTCAAGATTACGCGCAGCGGTTTTCATAGTTTCGGTTAAATGGTTTATGAAGTCGTCCTGATTGGTGAACACGACTTCTTTCATAGCAGGGTTTGGTCTGTAATGAATTCCATCTGATGCGACCTTTACCAGCTCGATTGGCTCGGTATCTTCGTAGGCGCTTTCCAGATCGATCGATTTATTAGAAATAAGTGAAGGATCGACCAGTGGTTTAAGCTCTTTGGTTATCGTTCGCGGCGTTATGCCGTGTTTCTCATTATATTCGGTTTGTATGGCACGCCGGCGCTCCATTTCATCCATAACCTTGCGCATGCTGCGGGTAATTTTATCTGCATAAAAGATAACGCGTCCTTTGGCATTACGCGCAGCACGGCCGGCAATTTGGAATAATGACGTATCGGATCGTAAAAATCCTTCTTTATCTGCGTCGAGAATGGCAACAAGGCTCAGCTCGGGAATATCAATTCCCTCCCTCAATAAATTAATACCAACCAAAACGCTGAAATCTCCTTTTCGGAACCGATAAAGCACTTCAATTCTTTCAAGAGCGTCCAGCTCGCTGTGCATGTATGCAGCACGTATTCCCATATTTTTTAAATACTCGCTAAGCTCTTCACTCATTCTTTTGGTGAGCGTGAGTACGAGCACCCTCTCGCCATTTACAATTACCTTGCGAATTTCATCGATCAGATCATCAATCTGATTTTTTAGCGGACGCATTTCAACTTTAGGTTCCATAAGGCCGGTTGGGCGAATAATCTGCTCAACATAGGAACCACCAGATTGCTCCAACTCGTAGTTGGCTGGCGTAGCGCTTACAAAAATGCACTGATTTATCATCCCTTCCCATTCTTCGAATGTAAGCGGCCGGTTATCCATAGCAGAAGGCAGACGAAAACCGTGCTCGACCAGAGACATTTTGCGGGAGCGATCGCCCCCATACATTGCGTCGATCTGCGGAACCGACTGATGACTTTCGTCCATAACCAGCAGGTAGTCATCCGGGAAATAGTCCATTAAACAATAAGGCCGCTCACCGGGTTTGCGGCCAGCCAGATAGCGGGAGTAATTTTCAATGCCGGAGCAGTAGCCAAGTTCTTTAATCATCTCAATATCGAAAACGGTGCGCTGCTCCAATCGCTGAGCCTCGATATATTTTTCCTCAGAGCGAAGCACATCAAGGCGCCAGTTAAGCTCATCCCGTATTTGGCGAATGGTTTCCTCCTGCCTTGCCTTACTCGTAACGTAATGCGAAGCCGGGTAAATGGTAAAAGATTCAACTTCTTCAAGAATATCGCCGGAAGCGGGATCAAAAATAGACAGTTTTTCAATTTCATCGGCCCAAAATTCAATTCTCACAGCGTGTTCGAGATAAGCGGGAATAATATCTACGATATCGCCCCGAACCCGAAATGTTGAGCGCTTGAAGTCATAATCGTTTCTGGAGTAATGAAGGTCTACAAAATCGTAGAGAAGCTTGCTGCGCGAAATGATGTCGCCGACCTGAAGCGGAATAATAAGCTTGGCATATTCCGAAGGGGAGCCAATGCCATAAATACAGCTAACTGAAGCTACAATAATTACGTCTCTTCTGCCCGAAAGTAGCGAGCTTGTGGCACGAAGCCGAAGTCGCTGAATTTCATCATTTATAGAAAGATCTTTCTCGATGTACTTATCGCTTGAAACGATATAAGCTTCCGGCTGATAATAATCGTAATAGGAAATGAAAAATTCTACTGAGTTATTCGGGAAAAAATCGCTGAATTCTCTGTAAAGTTGAGCCGCAAGTGTTTTGTTATGACTCATTACAAGAGTCGGTTTATTCACATTTTGGATAACCGAGGCAATTGTGCGAGTTTTTCCAGATCCTGTTATTCCCAGCAGAGTCTGAAATTTTTCGCCCTGCTCTAAAGCAGTGGTAAGAGATTCTATAGCAGCTGGTTGATCACCAGCTGGTGAAAATGGAGACTCAAGCTTAAAATGGCCTTTAGACATAAATGTAAATACGCTCTCTGTAATTAAGGGAATCTGATGTGTTAAACCGTTGATCAAATTCCGGGCAACTAAAGATAACGTATAATTTGGTAAAAAGGTTTAGAAGTCTGGGCCTATCCAAACGCTACTGAGCCTCATTTCGTTATAATTATTAAACCTAACTTTAGTTTTTAATATATTTTTTGGGGTATAAATAGAAAATACTCCGCAATAAGCGCATAATAGAAGCCTTTAAATTAGCTTCTATTTGTTCTTTATCGACCTCGGAGCAATATTAACTCACGAGTATAGTCTATCTATTCGGAGTTTTTAACTTTCGCTTCAAAGAAGAAAACCGGCAAAAGAGCGGTTTTTTAAAGCCTTCTAATACAGAAATAAGTAGTTAGGGGATTCGCTTGTTTCTATGCACTTATTTAGAATCTTGCCTGGTCGGGCAGAAAAGATTTCAGGCTAAAATTAATTTATAGCTAACAAGAGAACAAAAAAGGATAATGATGAGATTTCAAGATTTGCTATTCAAAACAACAGGTATTTTATTTCTGGCTCTTGGTATTTGGGCCTGCTCAGATCAGGATCGTGGACCATACGATACGCATTCAGAATCAGCTATTAAGGCGTATGTGGGGGCGACAATAATAACCGGAACCGACCGGCCTCCTATCGAAAACGGTTTACTCATCGTGCGCGAAGATACTATAGTTGGGGTAGATTCACGATCAGTTTTAGATATTCCAACGGATGCAGAAATTGTGGATATGTCGGGTAAATATATTATGCCGGGCATTATTAACCCCCATGGGCATGTAGGTATGGCCGATGGTTTAAAGACCGGAAGTGAGGTGTTTACCAGAGAAAATGTGAAGAGTCAGTTACGACTTTATGCAAAGTATGGTGTAACTACTGTTGTGAGTCTTGGCGACGGAGACTTTTCCGGTGCTGGATATCGCGATAGTTTTAACGACAGAGAACCGCGTGACCTTGCGAGATATTTTCTGGCTGGACCTGTTATAAATGCATCTACGCCCGATGAAGGTCGGGAAAGAGTGCGCGAACATCATCAGGCCGGTATGAACTGGATTAAAATCCGGATTGACAGCGGCCTTGGTACACGAGAAAAAATGGTGCCGGAAGTATACAATGCCATTGCAGACGAAGCTCAGAAGCTGGGTTTGCCAACCGCTGCCCATATTGTTGAGCTGGAAGATGCTATTGGAGCAGCAAAAGCTGGTTTTAATGTTATTGCCCACAGTATTCGGGATTTACCAGTTAGCAACGAGCTGCTTACTTTAATGAGGGACAATAATATTGCTTTAACGCCCACTCTTACCCGTGAGCTCTCAACCTATGTATACCGCGAGCGCCCGCCATTTTTTGATGATCCATTCTTTACAAAATATGCCGATACCGAAGTAATGAATGATTTACTCTCCCATGAAATGCAGCAGCAGTTTGCCGAAAGCGAGTCTGGTCAATATTTTGAAGCACAGCTTCCACTTGCTAAAGAAAACCTGATGAGAACTTTCGAATCTGGTGTAAGAATAGCAATGGGAACCGATAGTGGCCCGCCTGCTCGTTTTCAGGGTTATTTTGAGCACCTCGAAATGGAAATGATGCAAAATGCCGGTATGCAGCCTATGGCAATTATTCGCTCTGCAACTTCGGAGGCGGCTTTCGGAGCAGGTATTTCCGGATTAACTGGCGCGCTACAAACCGGTTTGAAGGCAGATTTCCTTGTGCTTTCCGAAAATCCTGCGGAAGATATTCGCAACACTAAAACAATAGAGCATGTATTTATTGATGGGGTAGAAATCGAGCGCTAATCTATTTCCTGCCCTATAAAATGCAGAAGTTGCCGGGTTCATTTACAGAGCGAGATAGCGATAAGAAAGCTCGGATGAGCCATCAGCCGGAACCACAATCCTGTAGATTATGCGGCCATTTGATATGGTCTCAAACTTGTGGGTCGATTCAAGCATTTTGAATACATCATGATTGAACGGATGATCGATTTCTATGATGATTTCTTCATCTGTATCATTCGTGATGATGTTGGTTCGCTTCATTTCGCGACGGAATGGCTCTTCTAATGGTCTGGTTCTCGATCTCTGTGAAAAAACGGAGGTTTCTGCGACCCTCACGAGCGGTGATTCAACTGTGCGTATATGCACAGTTGAATTGCTTTGTGTATTGATAAGCCCAAGGCTGGCGTCGGCAGTAAATACCGGATCACTATCATTTGCCTCAACAAAAAACCTGATTTGTCCCGGCGGCAGGATATCCGGCATCTCAGGAATGTCGTCTGTGGATACAGCATATCTTATGGTTGCCTGATTAATTCTTTCGCTCATGTTGCCCATTATGTTACTTCTATAAAAATACTCTTTTTTAAAAGGCACGCTAAGGAACGTATGTATTGGAATCATAAGACGTTCGTAGGGTTTTAGTACGACTGGTCCTCGAACATCATTTCTGTAAATGGCGCTTCTTCCACGAATACCAGCAGATTCCGGACGCGCAAGACTTGAAGCTCTGTTCGATATAAGAGGATTATTCCAAAGTATGAGCTCGCTGGCGGTTATAGTTTCGTCAGCGCTGCTTTGGATATGCGCTAAAACGCTCCAGTCGAGCGTTTCGCGGGCCTCGTCTGCTATAAACTGATGCTCGGCCTGCCATCCTGTATGTGATGTCTGATACTGAACGCTAAGCGCAAAACGGCCGTCATGCGGTGCATTGGCCAACATGTATAAACCAGGCATACTTCCGGGTAAACCTTCAATGGCTCCGGGTTTAGAAATTATGGTGTAATCTCTGTGGTTGGGTATAAGCCATTGCTCACCTTTTTCATCGGTAAGAATGATCGAACTTTCTCCAGCTTCTTTAATCGTGCCGCTTAAACTCCCCGCCGGACCTGTTAGCGTAATCTTCTCACCGTCTAAAAGGGTGATGGCATCCTTGTTTCCCGGACTTGCAAACCTGAGATACTGAGCTCGGATATCGAACTCCCCGGTTTGCAAAAGTGCGGCGCTGAATTGCTCGGGTCGCGCATTAATAGGGATAAAAACCTCGTTTCTGCCTTCCTTTAAATCAACATATAGGGTGTCGTAAACCGATGCAAAACCCGGACTAAAAAGCTCAAGACGCGTAAAGCTGGTTTCTGCATCCGAAGCTACTCTAAGAGCCGAAGAGACCGTGGCAGAATCTGCAGCAGCAGGGTTTGAGTGGCTGGCATTAGATGATGCGGAACAGCCAAGTAAGATTCCTGCACAAAAAACACCAATCAAGTTTTTCCAGAATGATGGTGAAGAAGCAACGAGTTTCATCATGAGGTTTTTAGCCAAATCCCGGCATGCTACTATATTTGTTTTTATGTTTATTTCATCCATAGCCGTTCCTTAGTCTCTGCTGATATCCTGATGAAGGGTGATGCTGACTTCCGTAGCCGAATGGGCGCTTACCCAAATACTGGCCCGTGCTCTGTTGTCTTCTATCTCAAAAGAATGTGAGCTCTCTTGTAGCCTCTGATTACTTGATATGGGTAAAGTAAGCGTGATCTCAGCATCTTCAGAACCGGTGTTCTCAAATTGAACAGAGCCGGATCTTTTTATTAGTGAAGGGTTAATCAGTTCATTGCTAAATCGCTCTGAATAACGGAGTTTGCCATATTGAGTAACAGGTATCATTATTTCCTGTCCCGGGTTCGATAGCGGTAAGTTAAACCTGCCGGAATAGGCCATGGTGCCATCGTCCTGTATAATGTAAAGCTGCGCAGGTCCTCGTGGAATCTGAAATTCAAGCGTATTTCTGCTATTCGTTTCGGCCCGTTCGTTTGTGGTGATGTATTCATTAACAGTAACCTGCTCCGCCTCAGCCCGGCCGATTTGATGCTGGAAAACAAGGCTATATCCTAAATCTTCTTGATGAAGCAGCGGCAGCTGAAGTTCGCTCCGAGCTGGAATTGTAATGCCGTCGAGTCGGTACGTTCTTAGGTCTGAAGCCTGCGACTCCTGAAAATCAATACCGCTGTCCATATCTAAAAAGGTATCCATCTCTATATGCTCGCTACTCTCTCTTGGTGCGGGTGGTAATGGAATATCTCGAAAGTCTCCGGTATCAAAAGAAATAAGGTCTTGCATGGTAATGTTGCCGGAAATAAGCACTAAATCAATGTCTTCAAAGGGCTGCTCGGAGCTGTTTAAAATATTTGCAGTTGTTTTCCATTCGATATTTCGGACATCTTTTTGGGCAATCAGGTTGTGAGTTGCCGTCCAACGTAAGGATGTAGAAGAGTAGAGCACACGAATTGGAAAGGTCCCGGCTTCAGGGGCGTAAAGCACTATATTAAGCGTATTAACAGGTTCTTCGGGCTTCAGCGGGGTGATGGGTTGAATAAAGTAGGCGTTCAGCTGATTAATAATTATGTCGCCTTCATCGGTTATAAGTAAGTGGCGGCCATCTTCGGTTTGGCGCATTTTACCGGAATAATTTTCGTCTGTCCGGAAATTTACAAGACGCACCTCTGTATTTTCGAGGCGCTCCGCCAAGACAGGTAAACGCTGACCCGCAACCGGAAAGCGGGCTTCGATAAGCTGCAGATCAGATTGCAGGGTAATTCGGCCTGTTAATGCAATATCGGGCAGATTTTGTATCTGAACATGGTTTTCTCCCTGTTTTAGCACAAGCTCACGCAAATCACTTATAATAGCCATGTCGTTTTGATAAGCTAAAACCGTTCTCTTTTCGGTTTCTGAAGAAATAATTTGTGCCTTTGTTTCCGGAACCAGCCATAAAAGTAAAGCTAAAGCCGGGAAGATCGATTTTGCGAAAAGTGAGAAAAGATGTCTCATTAGCATTTCCGGGATTTAGGACTCTTCGATTTCCTGAAGACTTTCAAGAACTGCGTCTGAACGCACGCTTGCGTGTGAGCCATGCCAGTAAACCGAGCCGTTTACCAACAAAACTGCTTGAGGAGACTCATGCTGAACACCGCTAAGGCTGGCAACCAAATTAGAAAGCGGCCTCGATGCCTTCACATCAATAAAAACAACCCTGCAATCTTTTGAAATATCGGTGATCTTCTTTTCCAGATTAAGAAGGGAGAACGTGCAAATACTGCACGAAAAACTGTGTTTGTAAATAAGCACCTTACCAGACCCTGCCTTAAAAAGAGCCTTGATTTCCTCTTCATCCTGCGGGATTTCCCAAGATTCTGATAGGGCAGGACCGCTGGTAAATGATTTAAAGCTATCGAAGAATCCCATAAGAGAAGTAGTTTTGTTGGATGAAGATTGGAATTGCTGATAAAAGTTAGCGAAAAAAAACCCGAGTTCGAAAGTTAACCAAGTTTAAAAATATGTCGAGGGTCAGAGAGACAATTGTTGAAGGAAATTACGATTCGTTCATGATAGGATTAACAAAAATACCTGAATCGAATTATTCCCTCATTAAATTGCTGATTCAAAGCTTTTCAGGAAACTAAGCGACCTAAGATTTAAAAAAATCACGTATTGAACTCTAAATTGTTTTTTCTTATTAGAAAATAAAGTTTACCTCGGTCTTTCGCCTATCTTTACAGTTTATGTAAAATCGGTTAATAGTTAGCAAAATATAATTTGCAAATACTCATTCATATAAGTAAACTTACAAAACACATTAACACTACTTATCTACAAGGATATAAATGCTATGAGTAAAAATTTATTAAGCCTGTTATTGATCAAAATATGCTTTTCCTTCGCGGGGGGGGTAAATGCTCAATATTTTGCGAATGATCACTTTTGCGCTGTCGAACCCGATGAAAATGAGTTAGCAAGCTTTAGCAACATTGGAAAAAATGGCACCAACCACCGAACTTGAAGAGTGGGAAAAACAGAAAGCCATAGATATTTTTGAAAAAAGCAACCTTAGTGATGGCAGAGAAATTCACGACAGAGGTAAACGTTCATCAAAAATAGCATTCAACTCATCAATCGAAGTTGAGGCATTAAATTACCCCAACCCTTTTAATCCTTCAACAACCATTCAATACGCATTGAATGAACCTGCCATTATATCTCTGCAAGTATTTGATATTCTTGGCCGCCGGGTTGCACAGCTCGTAAACAGCACCCAAGAGGCCGGTACTCATCATGCAATTTTTGATGCCACACGAATGGCAACCGGCATGTACATTTACCGGCTGTCTGTAAACGGCAACCCATCTATTACCAACACTATGTTACTCATAAAATAGGAATTAGTCATGAAACCACTCTTTATTTTAATCCCGGTACTTTTATGATGGCGCTTTCTGCGCAGGCACAGTCACAGGAAGAAATTAATGATGCGCTGCGCTATTACCCGCTGGAAGTGGGAAATTATTGGGAGTATAGAATGATTTCAATGGATGGATCTAATCCCGGCCCTGCTGACACTTTGTTATATAGTAGGGAAGTGGTTGCAGATACAACGTTGGCAAACGGGCAGATGTACAAGATCATAAAAAGCATAAACAGGCCTTTGTGGCTGCGCGCGCATTATGAGTATAACATTGACATAAATCCGAATAATCAGCGGATTAGTTATTATCTGGAGAGAGTTGATGAAGAGAATGCAGATATCTATCAGTGGAATCCAGTTGATAGTAATCCGTTTAATGAAGTGCTTATAGATAGCTTATTAATGTCTGCAAACTCATCATCTAATGCAATAAGATGGCCTAACGGATTTGGAACTGATGGATGGGCTGAATATGAGATTGAGTTATTTGGGAGTAGTATCAATTCCTACCATTATAATTTTCTTTTTTTGGTACCTATACAATATACTCTGTCTGAAACTTTTGGCTTAACTCACATTCACACGGGTGAAGGTAGCATAGTCGATATAAATTTAATTTACTATCGGGATAATCTTGGTAATGAGTTTGGGGAGCCGGTATTTGTGAATAGCCCATTGGAGCCGGAGCTGCCGCGAGCCGCTTCTTTGAGTCAAAATTATCCCAATCCTTTTAACCCGTCTACCCAAATTCCGTTTGAGCTTTCCGGTCCCGCGCACGTTCAACTCGAGGTGTATGATATGCTGGGTCGCCGGGTAGCAGTGCTAATTAACGAAATGCGTCAGGCCGGCACACACTCCGCCCGTTTCGAGGCCGGTAATCTGCCATCCGGCATGTACATCACCCGCATGCAAACCGAAAACGAAGTCTTCACCCAAAAAATGATATTGCTTAAATAGAGGGGAGGTTAGGTGTTAGGGGTTTGCGGATTGCCTACTACCTTGAACGAGTGGACGAAGAGACAGCAAATGTGTATCAATGGAAACCGGAAGACGAAGACCCGTTTAATGAAGTATTTATCGATAGTCTGCTTTTACCATCATTTCCTGTAAATGAAGATATCGTCAATGTTGCTACATCAAGATGGCAATTTGTATTATATGCAAGATACTATGGAGTTATGTAAACTCAGGCCTTCTCTTTTTAATAAGTTTAGTAATTCGCTGGATGTTTTTGAATTGAGCTTCATTATTTCGTGCATCTAAAGATTCGTTCAATTGCTTTAAGGTTCTTGCTTCTTCATTTATAGATTTGTCGACCAATTTTCCTTTTCCCATAAACCATGCTGTAACTTCCTGCCAACTCCAAAGCATCGTTTTAGCAGTTACTCCGGCTATCGGTGATGGAAAATCTCCTTTCCCTCTGCTGCCTGATATTAATTGCTGTATGGATTGTTTGCTTCGGTTAAGCCTGCGGGCGATTTCTGCACTTGTTACTAGGTCTGATGGCTCAACTCTTTTTATGCTTAATGACAATCCAGCCTGTTCTACTTGTTGAATGGCTGAAATTATTGCTAATTCTAAATTTTCTGAATCTCTATCAAACTCTAAATATGCAATTCCATTCCTAAAGGATAATAGAGCGTCGTCGCACCCAGCTTGAAAAAGTGCATCTTCCATTTGATTAGATAACTCAACTATGTTTTCTAAAACGAGCGTAAATTCAAAAGTTTTCATGGTCATTTCCTTTAGTTAGCAATGTGTGCATTTATCAACAGTCCGAATTATTTGTCTAGCGTGATTTTCTGGAACACGCGGTGTACTCCAAACCGAAATTATACAACCCAAACGGGAAGTTTCCGAACATTTTAATCTACCCCATGCATGAGAAGATTTTCCTGAATCCTGAATTGTCCAGTTTTTCGCAACCGCATAATCGATTGCTTTCTGTATAGCGCTTCGCGGTTCTTCGAATCGTGCTATCGGGTTTGTATTTTTGCTTAAATTCAGGCTTGGTCGCCCCGCAGCACAAACGCTGGGTCGTTATCGTTATACAGCAAATCCAATAAATTACTGAATGAGAGTCCTGTATAGAAAAAAATACTCCTTTTGATTAACTTTTATTAGAGAAAACTAAATCCAAATCAATGAAAGTATCAGAACTAAAACCTAAGAGCTTGAGCAGGCCTACAAAGATTATCAGGTTAAGGAACTCTATGTCTTCGGTTCAGTAGTTTCCGGAGAGATATCTCAAGATAGCGATCTGGATTTTTTAGTGGTCTTCAAAAGGTCGGGTTTTAAAGGTGCATTTGACCAGTACATGGGATTTAAAGAGAGGCTCGAAAAGATCTACGAGAGACCGGTTGATTTAATACATCTAAAAAAATTCTGTAATCACATTTTTGAAGAAGAAGTACAAAAGTCTATAACACTTCTTTATGCCGTATAGCGCCAGGAAATTATTGCTTGATATAAATGTACAAGTTGTGTAACCCTGCGCCATACTCTCCCGAAACACTCCCCGGAGGTTTCCCGAATGGTCGGGGCAGGATGGAACAAGTTGTGAAACATTGCGGTGCCAAATAATGTAATAGAAGGCTTTGAAAAAGCTTCTATTTTGTTCGTATTCGACGCCTGATCAAAAA
>JAIULZ010000081.1 GCA_022565805.1 Balneolales bacterium | reverse complement strand
CTGCTTCGCGGAGTCCTCCATCCGGGGTTACATTATCGGTCGTGCCTAACGGCACGGTTTAGATTCGAGTTACGTAACATAAATCAACACTTTCTATGTCTATCTAATTAATAAGCAACGCACAGTATTTCGGCCTCCCTAGCTCTCTCTATCTCTCTGTCCTGTCCTCTCCATCACCGTTCTGTTCGCCACGAACTGGTTATTCATAATTTGAGCCCCACTTCTGGGCTTGCGAGAAAATGGCGTTAAGAACCGCAGCGAAATCGAGCGTTAGTAAAAGTCCAGCGAATTTACACTCCGTGCTCCAGCCTGCTCCAGCATGCCTCGACCTTTCGGGGACCATTCGGAGGATTAACGCGAATTCAATGTATTAACTATTGGAAAGAAAGGTCTGTAAATTGGATTTTTCTTGTGCTTATTGGTCTTTATTCGTTCTGGAAAATTCAAAATTCACCATTTGGAGCGAAGCGACACTCCATAATAGCTGAGTTTGAACTACGACAATTGAGTTGCTCATTGCTCATTGCTCATTGTTAATTGTTAATTTCCCAAGGCTTCATATATCTTGATTTTGAATTGCAAAAGTTGATCGTTTTCTTATTATTCTTTCTGGCTAATATTTTCAATACATGCACTCATCCGACCCGAATTCATCACCCAAAATAACGCCCGGTGAAAAACAGACTAATCTGTTCGCAGATCAGCCGCTTCCGGAAAATGAGAAGTTCCCGCTTAATGCTGGTCAATATGAGACGCTGCAGCTTATCAAGCATGATATTAAAGAATCTGAGAACTACACCATCATAACAGGTTATTCGTCGGTAGGCTTTATTATTGAGGTTTTGGGTGACAGGCTTGGCGCGCGTAATTGTATTCGTATTGTCTTGGGAAATGAACCTCTGCTCCCTGCTTCTATTGAGAAATACTATTCGGGCCGGAAGATTACATTACCCGAGCAAATTCGCCAATTCTGGCTCGATAAAGGTATTTCCGTAACCCAAAACGGCAAAGTATTAAATCTGATTCAGAAAATGGAATTTGGTCAGATCGAGGTTTCGTATTTGACTAATTTACACGCGAAAGTGTACAAGGGTGATGGATTTGCCATGCTTGGCTCATCCAACTTCTCTTCTTCCGGTATGCGAACTCAGTTGGAGGCTAACGTGCGGAAAGAATTTCCTGATTCCGACTTTTATGAAATCGGCAAGATTGCCGATTATTATCTGGAGAAAGCGCTGCCCTGGAATGAGGAGTTCAGAAAGCTTTTAGAAAAGCTGCTCAAAAATGTCAGCTGGGAAGAAGCTCTGGCCCGTGCTCTTATGCTCATTCTGGAAGGCGACTGGATGCAGGAATACAGTAATCTGGCGCATATAAATGCCGAAAAAAAACTCTGGCCTATTCAACGAAGCGCCATTTCGCAGGCGCTTTACATTCTGGATCGGGAAGGAAGCGTGCTTATTGCCGACCCCACCGGTTCCGGCAAAACACGCACCGGAGCCTGGCTGATGCAGGCAATTGTAAACCGGCTATGGCGAAACTCGGTACCACACCGAACCAAGTTCGAGGTAATTTGCCCGCCTCTTGTTGCCGATAACTGGGTAAACGAGCTACAGCAACTAAATCACCAAACGTCTGACCCAATTTCACACGGCATGCTAAGCGGGCAGCATCTCACACAGGATAGTCCGCTGCGTAAGCGATTACGGGATGCTCACATACTATTGGTTGATGAGGCTCATAACTATCTCAACAAAGAATCGGGCAGAAGCCGGTCTGTGGTTATGAATAATGCAGATCATCTGGTTTTATTTACGGCTACTCCGCTAAACAGGAAAAGCGACGATCTGCTCCGTCTGGTCGAAATTCTGGGACTCGACAATCTAAGTGAAGAAGCCTTTAAAGTATACCGGCAGCTATCCCGACGGCGGAACAAAGCCGAACCCGAACAGCTGGAAAAGTTGCGCGAGTATGTTCGCCGCTTTATGGTAAGACGTACCAAAAAACAGCTTAACGCAGCCATCGACCTGGAGCCCGAAGCCTACCGCGACGCCGATGGAAAACCTTGCCGCTTTCCCAAAACACGATCTTTGACATACAACACCCACGAAACGCAGGATGATATACAGATTGCGAGTGAAATAAATACGCTGATAAGTGAGAAGCTACGCGGCATTATTTATCTGAAAAATATACACGCTGCACCGCATGAACAGGGTGATGAAATGCTCGAAAAGAGATTTTTGGATCAGCGGATAAGCATGGCATCTGCGTTAAGTCGATATAATATCAGAAATTTACTGCGATCGAGCAGAGCAGCTTTGTATGAGCATCTTAACGGCACCAAAGCTGCCATGAAGGAATACGATATTGACCTTAGCTTTAAGAGTACCAACACAGGCGACATTATTTCCCGCATCGCAGAATACAGCACTCAGCTACCCGGCCATAACTTAACGATTGCTTTGCCCGAATGGCTTTCCGAACCGGGTGCATGGGGAAAAGCATGTGAGGAAGAGATCGCAACCCTCAAAGAAATTAACCGGCTTGTTAAGAAAATGAGCGGTGAGCGGGAGCGGGCAAAAGCGCAGAAGCTGAGCAGCTTCATAAAGCAAAAAACGATGGTGCTTGCCTACGATTCAGCTCTCATAACCCTTCATATCATAAAAAAAGAGCTTGATGCAATGGGTTTCCGGAAAGAATCGGTTGTGGTAACCGGCAGCGATACATCTGCCAAGAAAGAGCTAAAAAAACTGTTTGCGCGCGATGCTACTCAGCGCGGTATGGCCGCACTTTGCAGCGACGCTCTGGCCGAAGGCGTTAACCTGCAGCGGGCTTCGACCGTGCTTTTTCTGGATATGCCAACCGTAATTCGGGTTGCAGAACAGCGAATAGGCCGGGCCGAACGCATGGATAGTCCGCACAGCGAAATATCGGTATACTGGCCCGACGACTCTCCGGAGTTTCAGCTGCGCACCGACCGGAACTTCTATTTCCGGCACAAACTGGTTGAAACCCTTCTGGGCAGCAACATCACCCTACCGGAAAGCATAAGCGATAACTGGAAACAAACCCGGAAAGACGACCTCCTCAATACAAGTCATATTATTGAAGGTTTTGAACAAATACGGGAATCGGATGATGATTCTGGCTGGGAGGGTTTCGAAGATGCGTTTTCGATGCTCAGAAAGCTGGTTGGCGACGATAACAAAGCCTCTGAGCCCTTAATACCAAAAGAAACATACGAGGACGTAAAAAAAGCATCAAAGGGCACAGGCACCTGGATTAGCACCGTAAACACGCGGAAAGCATTCTGCTTTATGGCCATTCGCGGAACCAAGACAACAGCACCATACTGGCTCCTCAGAAGGCCACTTTCGCCGGCTGAGCGCAAGGATGAGCTGAGCGCCACGAATGGTAAAATTAACGGGTTTTTCAGCAGCAGAAACTCTGCTTTTACGACCGACCTAACCGATATTTCGGGCTTTCTGAGCTCGGTGTTGCCCGACTCCACCCAGGCAGATTTTAATAAAGAAGCCGAAAAGGCCGTAGCTCAGGAAGTAGAATGGCTTAGTCAGAATGAGCGCAGTCTGCTTCCTGTAAAGAAACAAAATGCTCTGAAACAGCTCGATAAACTTTCCAAAGACTGGCTTAAGCAGCTTGAAAAAGAGCCACAGAAAGATTCCAGGTTAAGACAGCTAAAAGATATTCAGAATTTGTTCAGGAATACACCTGAAACTGAGGTCCCCGACTGGTACGAACTTGCCGGACGCTGGCTGGATTGGGTACAGCCGCGTTTTCTGGAATGGATTAGCGAAGGGCGGAAAAGACGAAAGCGCAGCTTCGACCGGCTTTCCGATTATACACCCGAGCTCAAAAAAACATTGCCCGATCCGGATATGCTTAAAGCACTTCTGCGTGATTTGCCCAAAATGCCGCGTTCCAAAGAGCGTATTGCGGCTCTGATTCTGGGATTAAAGCATCCATAGCCTTTGCCCTCACCGCTTCCTTAAATCTACCGAGGTGGCGCCCCAGTTACCTGTGCCGGTTCCGGGATAGAAAGCCTCTACATCAGGATGTTTTTCGAGTATGGAGTGAACCAGCCGGCGAAGCGTGCCCGTACCTTTACCGTGGATAATGCGAAGCTGATAAATCTCTTTTTCAAGACAGGCTTCGATATAATCGGGCACCAGATTCTTCACTTCTTTGGGCTGGAAAAAATGCAAATCCAGTACACCATTAATCGGCAGCTCATGTGCTTCTTCGTTATCGAAATAGTCGTCTTCCATTTAAATCGAAATTGTTGCTTTGTTGGGGGGCTGGTTTTAACAGGGAATGATATGCATGTGAAAATATGATTGCTTTTGTACTTCTGCATCTCGTAAAACAAAAAAGGGTGAATAACGACCACAAAGCCATCACCCACCCCAAGTAATGAAAAACTATTTTTTTATGAAGCTTAAAGTCAGGCGAGCTGTGCCTTCACTTTTTTCACTACGGCTTCTGCGGTGATGCCGAAGTTTTCGTACAGGGTCTCGAATGGCGCTGAGGCTCCGTAGGTTGTCATGCCTACTACGTTCTCGCGGCAACCGGCGTAGTGCTCCCACCCCATAGGAACGGCGGCCTCAACGGCTACACGGGCTTTAAGGCCTTTTGGCAGCACCTCGTTGCGGTAGGCTTCATCCTGTGCTTCGAAAAGCTCAAAGCTCGGCATGCTTACCACGCGGGTAGTAATCCCCTCGGCTTTCAGCATTTCGTGGGCTTTCAAGGCAATCTCAACCTCAGACCCGGTAGACATAATGATGGCCTTGGGATCTTTGTCGTGCGGATTAAGGGTGTAGGCTCCTTTGAGGGTGCCTTCGGCAGACGCGTATTTTGTGCGATCGAGAGTCGGCAGGTTCTGACGCGTAAGCACCAGACAGCTTGGGCCTTTGTTGTTTTCGATGGCGGCGCGCCAAACATAAGCGGTTTCGTTTGCGTCGGCCGGACGAAATACTTTCACATTTATCATGGCACGAAGCGCAGCAAGATGCTCTACCGGCTGATGAGTCGGTCCATCTTCACCCAGGCCGATACTGTCATGCGTAAACACGAAGACAGACGGGATGTGCGATAGCCCAGCCAGACGAATAGTCGGGCGACAATAGTCGGAGAACACCAGAAAAGTGCCGCCAAAAGGAATTACGCCACCATGCAGCGCCATTCCGTTCATCATCGAGCCCATCGCGTGCTCACGAATACCATAGTGAATATACGTTCCACCGTAATTATCGGCCTGAAGTATTGAGGCGTTCTGCGCCTTGGTAAGATTACTTCCGGTAAGATCTGCAGAGCCGCCAAGCAGGGCCGGTATTTTTTTGGTGATGGCATCCAGCACGAGTCCGGAGGCTTTGCGGGTAGCCATGCCTTTTTGATCGGCATCAAAAACGGGAAGTACATCATCCCAGCTTTCGGGAATTCCGCCATTCATGATGGAGGTGTAAACCTTTGCTTCATCTGCGAAAGAGGCTTTGTACCCGTCGAATTTCTTGTTCCAGGCAGATTCTTCAGCGGCGCCTTTTGCCACAGCTTTGCGGTAGAAATCAAGCACATCATCTTCGATGTGGAAGGTTTTAGTCGAATCAACGCCGTACTTTTTCTTGGTAAGGGTGATTTCATCATCGCCCAAAGGAGAACCGTGGCTGCCCGCTGTATCCTGCTTGTTCGGGCTACCGAAGCCGATGTGGGTGCGGCAGAGAATGAGCGAAGGCTTATCGGTTACGGCCTGCGCTTCTTTGGTGGCTTTGCGAATGGCGTCGCGGTCATGCCCATCGATGGGGATGCAATGCCAGCCGTAGGCTTCAAAACGCTTGTGCACGTCTTCGGTGAAAGCGAGATCGGTAGAGCCGTCGATGGTTATTTTGTTGTCATCATAATAATAAATGAGCTTACCGAGCTTGAGGTGGCCGGCAAGCGAAGCCGCTTCCTGCGTTACGCCCTCCATCAGGTCGCCGTCGCTCACGATGGCATAGGTGTAATGATTGATGATGTCATGGCCTTCTTTATTGAAACGGGCGCCAAGGTGAGCTTCTGCCAGCGCCATCCCGACACCGTTGGCAAATCCCTGACCAAGCGGTCCTGTGGTTGTTTCAACGCCGGGCGTTATGCCCACTTCGGGATGCCCCGGAGTGATACTTCCCCACTGACGAAAATTCTTGATTTCATCTAAACTTACATCATAGCCGGTTAAATGAAGCAGGCTGTAAAGCAGCATAGAGCCATGACCAGCCGAAAGTACAAAGCGGTCACGATCGTGCCATTTTGGATTTTTAGGATTGTGCTTAAGGAATTCTGTCCAGAGCACAAAAGCAACATCAGCCATGCCCATAGGCATTCCGGGATGGCCTGAATTAGCTTTTTGAACAGCATCTATTGAAAGGGTGCGAATGGTGTGTACGCTGCGTTGTTCCAGAGAAAGGGACATAAAAAAATTGACGTGAGTAATAATATTTAATTTGGTATGAAGATAGGCAAAATTACATTTTTTTGAAGCCGGCAGATGCGCGCTCTCAATCAAAAAAAAAGCCCGCACAATTGCGGGCTTTTTTTAAAATATAAATCCAACAGAGAAAAATAAGACGAGCTTAAGGGCAGCTTAAATCGTGTTCCATGTGATGCTCTGCTGCTGCGCGAAAACTTCCAAAAGCAGCGCTTTTGAAAGAGGTACATGCCTGTGCAATATTATTCTGATTCATTTGAGCAACACCCAGTTCGAAATAAATTTTTGCTCTAGCCACTTGTCCGCCGGTTTCGAGCTGCAGAGCTCTGTTTGCATTCGTAATGGCATCGCCCCAATTTCCGAGATTATTATGCGCTTCTGCGAGACGGTAATACGTATCAGCAAATTCCATGTCGTATTCTAAGGCTCTGCTTAAGAATTGGACAGCTCTACGGTAGTTTCCTTCTTCAATCAAAGTAGAACCACGCTCAAAAAGCGCGTTTCTTGCGGCCGATTCTGCATTGCTAGCTACTTCCATTCTGTTAACTGACATACCAACCTGGATGGCCTGATCAAAAAATGTAAGTGCTTCTTCAAGATTTCCTTTACGACGCTCTACTAAACCTAATTGATAATATGAGTTAGGGTAATTCGGATTACGCTCAATAATACCCTTATAAATAGCGGCGGCTTCATCAAGATTACCGGCATTTAGCTCACTATTACCCCACTGCAACTTAACGATAAGCACATTATTAGCAGCCTGCTGAGCAACCTGAGAGTTACCAAATTCTGCCGCAAAATTACCGGCACGATCGAAATCTTCTACAGCTTCGGCAAAATTTCTGGCCTGATAATTTGCCCGGGCAAGCTGTACAACAACTCCCGGAATTTGCGACTCGGCTCTTTCGCGAATGTCATCTGCATCTGAACCAGCAGCCTGTGCTATACGGCGTGTCTCCTGGAATTTATCGAGGGCCTCATTAAACTGATTGGCTCTTACAAGCTCCTGCGCCGCATTAAAAGCTTCTACAGCAGCAGCACGATCCTGTGCCTGCGCCTGAATAGAACCTGCGAACAGCAGTGCTGCGAGAACAAGTCCGGATAGTATTTTTTTAACCTGCATCATAATATATTTGAGCTAGTTTGTGTGTGTGCATGTTACGGGTAGCTAACGCTGCTGTTTGTTCTATTAGTATTATGTTAACAGCATGCGTAAGGAAATTTTGCCATTTACAGATCAGAAAATCGCTTTCAGCGACATTTTAATTTAATATTATAGTGCTACGTATAAGGTATAATAACGCCTTCAGGCTTCAGCAGACCTTCCATTATCTCTTATATCACAGAACCATTTTTGTGAACTACGGTGAGTATCAGAATAATTACCCGGGTGTAAATCAACTAATTTCGTGAAACACCCGATTTTTTTGCAAGACCTGTAAAATCTGGCTCATGAATATAAATGAATTCATTTCTTTAATCAAAAATTGGGTTCAATTTTATGACTATTGTAAAACTCTTCAATATAGGTGATGGCTTCGTCTATGCTATCGGTTACCAGAAAGAGATCCATATCTTTTTCATTAATGGTACCACTTGCAATGAGTGTCTGCTTCATCCAGTCGGTAAGACCTTTCCAGAAGTCAACGCCTATAAGCACTACCGGCACTCGAGAAATTTTGCCGGTTTGCATAAGCGTGAGGCTTTCGAAAAATTCATCTAATGTGCCCAAACCTCCCGGAAACACGATAAATGCCTGCGCATATTTAACCAGCATAACTTTTCTGGCAAAGAAATAGTTGAAATCGATGTGGTAATCTTTATCCACAAAAGAGTTTACACCAGCTTCGAAAGGAAGGCGTATTGTAAGACCAACCGATTTGCCCTGACCATCTTTAGCTCCTTTATTAGCCGCCTCCATAATTCCTGGTCCACCGCCGGTAATAACTCCAAAACCCATTTCGGTAAGGCGTTTGCCCATTTCTGTGGCTTTCAATCCCCAAATCCCATCCGGATCGAGCCTTGCAGATCCAAAAATGGAAACACACGGGCCAATTTCAAACATCCGCTCGTATCCTTCCACGAATTCTCCCATCACCTTAAAAACGCTCCAAACATTATTCTGAAGCTCTTTGCTGTATTTATTTGGTATACGCTTTTGAGTACTCATATTTACTTAGCTGAAATTAAACTGATCTGTGATATGCGGAACTGAATCCATAAAAAATCGTGCGGTAGTCTTTTTATTTTGAGAAAATGGCCACAGCCTGTAAGCGATCACCCTGCAAAAAATAGCGAACAGCGGTCTCTTTAAAACCTCAAATTTAGCCGAATGGATGGCACCATGCCAGAACCGGGAGCAGAAACCAGGTTTGCGCCTCCTTGTATAGATATTGCCGAGAGATCATCACTCACGTCGAAGTCTCTCATATGCGCAAAAATATAGGCATCCAGAATGTTTAGTCCATAGGAAAGCACGGTTGCAATAATTATAAAATCGCGGCGATTCCTATAAAAGTTACGCGTCGATCGCAAAAATTCGGGTGATGCTCCCTGAGGTATCCAGTCGGGGGTGGTGCCAAACCGCAGATCTGTGTTTTCGGGTACGGAGTTATAAAAGGCTGCCCTGTAGCCCCGGTACCGGTTATCTGCAAAATAAGCATAGTAAGCAAGGCCACCCATCATACCGTAAATAATGGGTATTTTCCATGCCTGTCTGTTGGTATATTGGCCCCAGCCGGGTAAAACCATCGATTGTCGCAGAACTATGCGCGGGTCGGGTACAGTATCTCTTTCGGTGCTTCTTAAAGACTCAGAATCTGATATGGAGTAGCGAACGCCGGGCTCTGCCGCGTTTAAGTCGAGAGTGCGCTGCAAACCCTGAGCACCCAAATGATGGCTGCCGGTCTTACGCAGACTTTTACCTAAGTAATGTCTCTCATTTACCTTGCTTTCAAATAGCGAAATACGTGCCGACGGCAAGCTGATTTCAGTCGCTTGGGTTGGTGCTGCAGACACATATCCTGAATCTTGGGCTAAAGCGCTATCAATCGACAAAATGCCCGACATCAGGAAAGCTGCTGCAACTAAGCGCAGCGTACAAGACCAGCTTAAGCTGTTAAAGAACTGCACGAAATAGCTTTGACGGGTTCTCTGAAGTTGAAACACACGCATAATTTTGAATGAGGCTACTAACAGCCGCCAACGAATCAGGAGTGGAGATTATCGAAAAGATTAAGCAATCTTTCGAGTTCATCGTCTGAGTAATACTCAATCTTTATTTCTCCGCCACGCTGCTTTTTGCGAATATTAACCTTAGTTGCCAGAGTTCTTCTTAAGCGTGAGGTAATTTCGCGAATTGCCGGGTCGTTGGCATCCTGAGTGGTTCGGGAGGCGCCTTTTTTACGTGGCTTGCCAATTAAGCGCACCAATTCTTCGAGCTCACGCACCGATAATTCGTTTTCAAGAGTTTTTTTATACAGCTCTTCCTGCTTATCCGGGTCTTCGACGCTAACCAGGGTGCGAGCGTGCCCGGTTGAGAGTTTGCCGGTTTTAAGTCCTGCCTGAATGGCCGCGGGCAGATTTAACAGACGAAGCATATTCGTTACTGTAGTTCTGTTTTTCCCAACTTTCTTCGCCACCATTTCCTGAGTAAGGCTACATTCATCAATTAGCCTTTGATAGCCCAGAGCCACTTCTACGGGATTAAGTTCTTCCCGCTGTATATTTTCGATGATGGCAAAGGTTATGAGCTCCTCGTCGTTTGCCTCACGAATGTAGGATGGAATGGTGTCTATGCCGGCCATACGCGTAGCCCGAAGCCTGCGCTCGCCCGAAATAAGTTCGTAGCGGTCTCTGCCTAAATGACGAACCGTTATCGGCTGAATCAAGCCATGCTGCTCAATCGATTCGGAGAGTTCCTGCAGTCTGAAGCTATCGAATTCTTTCCGGGGCTGATGCGGGTTGGTCCGAATAGAGTCTATTGGAATATTTAATATAACATTTAAACGTGCCCCGCCCTCTGTATCTGATTTTGCAGGATTCTGCCCCCCGGCTGCTGTTTTATCTGAGGGGTTCGCAGATTTTTCGGAAGATTCAGAAGCGTCTTCTTTATCCATATCTGGAAAATAAACGCTTAATCCACGACCGAGTACTTTTTTTGCCATGATATTATTTACTTAAAAACAAGCTGAAGCTGTGCGTATGATTGTAAATGAGAATTCAAACGCCCCGTATTGGGGCGGGCCTTACTGTATTCGCCTGTAGAAATTGTATTGAGATCTAAAGCACAGATATCGCAATTCGGGATTATAAAGCGACCGCATTTGCGCATTTATGGTCTGCTATTTTGAGTCTTTGCCTGGTTTTTCGAAAATGGGGCTGTGGCTGAACATTTCTTTATTTCGTATAATTATTTCTCTGGCCAGCGACAGATAATTCTGCGAGCCGGTGCTTACAGAATCGTATAATAGAACCGGTTTACCAAAGCTTGGCGACTCTGCCAGGCGAACATTTCGTGCAATAAGAGATTCAAAAACTTTATCGCCAAAGTAGCGCTTTACTTCTTCGGCTACCTGTGCAGACAATCGGGTACGAATATCGTACATAGTGAGCGCAACACCTTCGATCTCAAGATCGCGATTTAAGTGCTGCCGCACTATTTTAATGGTATTTAGAAGCTGCCCGAGACCTTCAAGCGCGAAATATTCGCACTGTACCGGTATTAAAACAGAATCTGAAGCTGTAAGGGAATTAATGGTTAAAAGCCCAAGCGATGGGGGACAATCGATTATAACGAAGTCGTACTCATCTCGAATACCTTCCAAAGCTTGCTCCAGAATTCTTTCGCGCTTGGGACGATCTATAATTTCAATTTCGGCCCCAACCAGGTTAATATGGCTTGGAACAATATCCAGAAATGGAAGATCTGTTTTAATGATTACATCTTTCACCTGCCTTTCTTCCACAAGAACCTCATAAATCGAACCTTCAACCGATTTAGATTCGATGCCGAGCCCGCTTGTAGAATTATTTTGCGGATCTATATCAATAATGAGCGTTTTATGCTCAATTGCCGCAAGACTGGCAGCAAGGTTTATTGAAGTTGTGGTTTTTCCAACACCGCCTTTCTGGTTGGCAATGGAAATTACTTTACCCATGATTTATCTATAATATTGGTGAAAGATGTACAGCTGCTAATAAACTGCCGGGCCTTTCTTTAAGAAAAAGGAAGGCAAAACAGTTGCTTGATAGTTGCCTGTTATACCCGGTTTAGCCACATGCTGTTAATATTTGTATTGGTACAGCTCTATGTAAATAAGCTTTTCAGCATTTTAACGAAACATTTTTCTTTATAGTAGCTGTGCCATTTAACAGGCGCTAATATAACATGAAACAAGCCAACCTTAGTACCCTTAATTCTAAGTTTGGTACAGAAGAGCCGGAAAGCCTGTTTATCAGGCAATTTTAGCCAGCCCACAAAAAAAGTTCTTTTAAAACTTACCTCTTCAACTACGTTTTTTTATCTGATACTTGTAATCTGTAATAGACTCAATATCGCAATATTATGCCTGAAAGCCCGGTTTATCGTAAAATACTGAGGGAACGCCTAGCAATAACTTTTCAGAATACTTTAGAAAAAGAAGTTTTAAAAGCCTTCTATGTATCCTATTTATCCAAGGACGCGCAAAATATATTCCCAATAAGCTTATTTAATGAATCATTTCAAATTTAAAAAAAGAAACCCCGGCAATAAAAAACTACCGGGGTCTTAATGTAACAAATCGTTGTAAAAAAACCTTATTGTTGAGATCGTGTTAACTGTATGTCTCTTAGAACGGGCGAAGAATTTGGTTGTCGGTTAACCGGCGTGAGACGCGTCATGTTAGTATTAGGCTGTAATCCGCTTGAAATAACCTGCCCTAATCCGGAGCGATTAACCGAAATGTGTAAAATATTGTTTTGATCGACCCAAGGCTCGGCATTTCCGTTTAGCGAGGTAGAAGATGCCACATTACCGGGCAGAACAGAGCGTTGTAGAGGAGTCTGCATAGATCGGTATTCTAAGGGAGCTGCGCTTTGTTGGAGAGTGGCTGGCGTATTCGATACATTAGAAGCACCGAAAAAGTAAACAGAACCCAAACCTACGGTACAAATAACAATTGCTGCCGCAAAACTCTTAAAAAACAGCGAAGACCCCGATGCAGAAAAAACCGGGATACGCGTTTTAGAAGGCGGAGTAAAACTGGCGGCCTGCTGCATCACCTTTTGCGAAAGCGAAGGTGGCGGCGCCATTTCAGGAAGCTGGTTAAGTCTTCGCAGTGTCGCCCGCATAGATTCAATCTCAATGAGCAGATCCTGGTTTTCATGCATGGCTTTTTCGACCATAAGCACTTCCGAAGGATCCAGCTCATTGAGAATGTAGCGGAGAGCTAACTCATCCGCGTTTGGCAAATTCGTATTCTTTTCCATTTTCCTTATCGAACATTTTTCTGAGGTTTGTGAGCGCATACCGCATACGCCCCAGAGCTGTATTAATTGAAACGTTCGTAAGCTCAGCAATCTCTTTGAAAGACATTTCGTAATAATGCCTTAGCATCACCACTTCGCGCTGCTCTTTAGGAAGGCTTCCGATGTGCTTCATCAGGCTTGATTTAGCTTCACCGAATTCCATTATTTCCTGAGCACCGGGGCTCTCATCGTCTTCCAGGCGATCGTAGAAATCATAGTCGCTGTCGTCGCCGTAGGAATTCACGTCGACAAAACGCTTACGCTTACGAATATAATCTATGGTAGCATTGTGCGCAATCCGCATTACCCAGGCAATCCATTTACCTTGCTCGTTGTAGGTGTCATCCATTTTTGTGATGACCTTGGTAAAAGTTTCCTGAAAAATATCGTTTGCAATTTCCTGATTACCCACCATGCTGTAAATGTATGAGTAAATCTTATTCTGATAACGGTTAAGGAGTTCGCTGAAAGCGATCTGATCTCCGTCTTTACGAAACAGGCGAACAAGCTCCTGATCGTCCATACCGCTGTATCTTGAATCGGATATATTGTTTACTGACAACATAGTATTTAACGTTAGGTGTAATTTGATATTGCACGATGGGTAACATATTGCGTGCTATGCGCCAAAGAAGTTAGCGAGTGCATTATACTTTTGTTTATTAACAAGATAACAAATACATTCTCACTAAAGTTTCAGTCTGTCATGCTCGAAATGTTCATCATTGCCTGTTAATACTATTACAAAAAGTGTACCAACAGCAAAATAATGCCCAAAACAGCTCTAAAAAGCTGTATTCAGCGTGCTAATTACACATCAAAAGCGCAATGTGTACAGAAAACAGAACAATTTACTGCGTATTGTTTAGGTCAGTTTGTTTTTTTAAAGTAATTATAGATCACTTCTCCGGTCTTATTTCCCGCACCGCTTTGGAGCTCCTGCAGCGAGGCTTCTTTTATCTTTTTTACAGAGCCAAAGCTTTTAATTAATTTTTGCGCAGTTTTTGCCGCAATACCAGGTATTTGCTCCAGCTCGGAGCTAAACGTTCGCTTAGACCGCTTATCGCGATGAAAGGTGATGGCAAACCGGTGTGCCTCATCCCGCACCCGCTGCATTAGTTTTAAACTGGATGATGTTTTGGGAATCATAATCGGGTCGGGGTTTGTGGGCAGAAATATTTCTTCGAGCCGCTTTGCTAAACCAACTACCGGTACCTGCCCGAAAAATCCTATTTCTTTTAAAGCCTCCACAGCACTCGAGAGCTGACCCTTCCCTCCGTCTACGACTATCAAATCGGGTATGTGCTGTTTTTCGCGCATTACCCGGGAGTAACGCCGAGTGAGCACTTCCTTCATCGAGGCAAAATCGTCGGGACCTTCTACTGTTTTAATATTGTATCGCTTGTATTCCGATTTTCGCGGCTGCCCGTCTACAAAACATACCATGGAAGCTACGGGATCAGACCCCATCAGGTTTGAGTTATCGAAACATTCGATACGGCGGGGCAAACGATCCAGAAACAAATCTTCTTTCAAACTTTTAACAGAGTGCGGAATAAAATCTTTCTCTGCCTTTTGTTTCTGTAGCACATATTCGCCGGTCAATAGCCTGGCGTTCGATTCGGCCATACGAACAAGCTGCGCTTTTTCTCCGATTTTCGGTTCAACAAGCTTCACTTTACGCCCTACCTGTTCGCTCAGATAGTCGGTAAGAGGCCCGCTATCTTCGAAATTGTGGCTAAGATGCACTTCTTCGGGCTCGGTACCTGCGGTATCTCCGGTATAGTAGTCTTCTACAAAAGCCTGCAATAGAATCTCATCGGTCTTATCCTCAATTTGACGGATTACTTTATTATGCCGGCCAATCAGCTTACCTTCGCGTATTTTAAAGAGTACGCCGCAACCCACATTATGCTCACGATCTGCATAAACCGCAAAAACATCACGGTTAATGTCGTCGTTGGTCATAACCTTCATCTTTTCGCTGTATTTCTCGAGCGCTTCTATGCCATCGCGAAGCTGAGCCGCCTCTTCAAAAGCCAAAGATTCGGCGGCTATTGCCATTTCTTCCTTCAGCTCTCTTATTAGAGACGTGGTATTGCCATTTAGCAGCCGCACAACCTTATTCATCTTATCCTTATATATGTCTTCGGGCAGATCTCCGGAACAGTTTTCGAAATATTCATTAAAACAGCTGTGCCATTTCGGGATTCCTCTGCCTTTATCAACTGATCGTGGATTACAGGCGCAGGTACACAGATTAAAGGCTTTTCGAATCGTTTCCAGCATATTGCGCATTTTGCCCACATGGTCATATGGGCCGTAGTATTTACTACCATCTTTAACTACCGATCGGGTTGGAAAAACGCGGATTCGCTCCCCGGGATACAAACAAATATAGGGGTAGCTCTTATCGTCTTTAAGAGCAACGTTATAGCGCGGCTGATGCTCCTTAATAAGATTATTTTCAAGTATTAGAGCTTCGGCCTCGGAATCGGTAATAATTACTTCTACATCTCTTACGCGGGTAACCAGTAAATGAAGTTTCCCGGTATGATGTCTCGAGTCCTGAAAATAGGATCGAACACGATTACGCAGCTTCTTTGCCTTCCCTACATAAATAATTTTGCCGTTAGTATCCTTAAACTGATATACCCCCGGCTGAAACGGCAGATGCGATATTTTTTCTTCTAGAGTAGTATCCATACCTGATTAACGGGGTAAAAATAATTTTTCATAAGGCAGTTAAAATAATCATAAGAAACATTGTCTGTAGTTTATATCTGACCGGCACTTTGTTACTTTTCCTGGAATTTTTTTTGATAAAAAACTGTCATTACATATCGCAGGCTTGCTAAACCCATTATTTGTATTTGATCTGCCTGGTTTTAAAATAATGGTAATACAAACCTATGGTTTCATTTATCTTTCTACAGCCGATTATTTAGCCATTATTTATTGTATTTTATTAATCTGCTCAATGCAGAATGTATATACACAGCATCTATTTGGTTGAAGTATCTAAAACTGCTTAGCTCATAAGAAGCATAAGCAGAGTAAATCAGGCTTTAAAACGCTACCCGAACACTTTTATGATCAGATCTGAATAATCTGGCCTACATTGCCCATTATATGGATTTAAGTTAAGGAGTAGCTTTTACCCCTGGCTGCAAAAGCAGATTGTATTGCTTTTTACCTTAAGTTTGGCAAAACTAAACTGCAATACGACTTCCCAAAATCGTGTACCTGATCCTGCAGAGCCCTGATTGTGAATACTAACACTTCTTCCGGAATCCTCAATCCCTCATGAAAAAAATTGGCCTGTTGCTTTTTAAGGATGCGGAGGTTCTGGATTTTGCCGGACCCTTCGAAGTTTTTTCTGTAGCCGGCGAACTGCATCCTTCGCTTGGCATTAAAGTGCTCACTATTTCCGAAAATAAAGGGATCATTAAGGCTAAAAATGGTCTTAAAATTGAGCCCGACACTACAATTGCAGAGTGCCCCGATCTTGATATACTAATTGTACCGGGAGGCAGCGGCACGCGGGAGTTTGTGAAAAACGAGCCGCTCATGGCCTGGGTTTATTCCCGCTACAAGCGCACGCCTTTGCTACTTAGCATTTGTTCGGCGGCTCGGATTTTTGCGAAATTGGGATTCCTGGATCATGCTTCTTTCTGTACACATCATCTTGTTGCAAGAGAAATAACGAAATTAACAAGAGACGGCTTACATCTTCCCGACCGTCGATTCGTAAAAACAAGTTCTAGGCTGTATACCGCCGGCGGAATAAGCGCCGGTATAGACTTGTCGCTCCATGTTACCGAAATGCTTTGGGGTAGCGAAGTTCGGGAGTCTGTAGCCAATTATATGGAGTATAGTTCGCCTGCTTACTAAAGTTCGCTCTCAACCTGATGCACTCATCATATTTTAAGCTACTCTTGTACGTAATGTTCAGCTAGTCGGATGCTGAGCCAATGGGTCGACTGTTCGCTTTTTCCGGATGCTTTTCCATCTCTTTTCCATCTCTTTTGCGCATTTTTTAAACAAATGTACATGTTAAGGCTTGGTAGCTCATAATTTACAAACACCAAAGCTGAACAATTCCCTTGGGCTCAAAAAGTATGAATTTATACATACAATTTACTATTATGAGTCACTGTTGTCCGGGGAACCGGAAAAAAAGCATAAAAAAAGGGAAGGGTAGCAAT
>JAIULZ010000080.1 GCA_022565805.1 Balneolales bacterium | reverse complement strand
CAAGCGCAGATTGCAGGACTTCGACGAGAATGCACCCATAAGCAGACTAGCAACCCAAAAAAGAAAAGCGTACCAACTCTCCCAAGTCAGCAAGGCTGATCAACTAAGGTATCTTGTTGATACGCAAATACATCAAACATGAAAATAGTTTCAAGTTTTACTTGACTTTTAACGGTATAAATGACTTCTGAGCTTAATCCCCCGGTCCTCCGTCTTCGGTCCTCTGTCATTTTGGGTTCTCGGTCATCTTTTATCCAACAAATCAGCCCCACATCCACTCTCCCTCTCACCTTTACTTTCTGGATATTTGGTCTATTTTTTGAGCAATTCACAATTCATAACGCACTAAATCAGAAATTGATCAACTTCATCGGCGCATGTCAATTGTGAACACTTCATTACTTCTGAGAATCATTAGCTCTGGTCCTCTGTCTAATTCGGCCTGTTCAATCATAAAAGACAAATGAGACAGGCTCTCCACTCTTTGGCCATCTACGCCAAGAATGGTGTCTCCTTCCTGCAATCCTGCTCTTCTGGCTCGTGTTAGTCGCCGTACCTGACTAACCTGATACTGAATACCTATTCTGTTATTTATTTCTACTTCTGCCCGGTTTACTTCAAACCCAAGATCGAAACGCATGCTTGCAGGTTCTGCACTTTCAGCTTCGGAAGAGTCCTCTTCTGGATCAAGAGGGATTAGAAAGTCATCTTCTGTCAGATTTTCATCATTCATACTTTCTTCTTCATCTTCTCCTTGTTCCGGAGTGTCATCATCGTGATTATAAAAATCGAACTCAAAATTTTGAATGCTATCATTCCGCTGCCACTCGCTAATAGCCTCACTCTCGAGCCCTTGGAGAGTTACAGGAATATTCATGATATTACCATTCCGCCAGACAGTAACATCAATGGTTTGTCCCGGTCTGAATAGCGCTACCTGAGCCTGAAGCTGATTGGGTTCATTTACATCATGCTTATTAATGGTATAAACTATATCTCCTGCTTTAAGACCAGACTGATCTGCAGCAGCGAGTGGTACTACGCTATTAATTTCGACACCACGTATAGAATCGAGGCCTAGCTCACGCGCTCTACGTTGGTTTACTTCTGCAATTTGAACGCCCAAAAAAGCACGCTGTACTTCGCCAAACTCCATAATATCCCGCCCTATTTTGAAAGCCATATTAATGGGAATCGCAAATCCATAACCCTGATTCATACCGCTTTCTGTAGCAATGGCGGTATTAATACCGATAAGCTCCCCGGCCTGATTAACCAAGGCACCGCCACTATTTCCCTTATTTATAGCTGCATCGGTTTGGATAAAGTTTTCAATTCTCATCCGGTCGTTTATAATTTGCACATCTCTTCCTAAAGCGCTCACTATACCGGCCGTGATGGTAGATCTAAGCCGAAGCGGGTTGCCTACAGCAATAACCCAATCTCCTACTTCTACATAATCGGAATCGCCCAGCGTAATAAATGGCAAATCATTACCATCAATTTTAAGAACTGCCAAATCAGTAGACGGGTCTCTGCCCACTACTTTAGCTTCAAATTGTCGTTTATCACTGAGAGTTACGCGTACGTCGCGACTACCTGCAATAACATGGTTATTCGTAAGAATAAAACCATCAGCAGAAATAAGCACGCCTGAGCCAATAGCATTAGCCCGGTTCCGAGGCATTAGTCTATCCCAGAAGTCGTCTCCAAAATCATGATTCCCATCGTTTGGCACCATATTTCTGGCAGACATCTGTGTTTCTATGTACACAACAGTTGGAACAACTTCCCGCGCGACATCTCTCACCGAAAAAGAGCCAAAGCCGCCAGATGCGCCCGATACTTCTACAGGACCACCCGTACTTCTGCGCACTTCTGTTATCTGCACTTCTGTTGGGATAAATGGCTGAATGCCGCCACGGAAAATAATGAGAAGTGCACCCGCAAGCATACCCGTTAAAATTAGAAGTATACCTGTAAGTAACCGCTGATGAAGTGTCATAGTTTAAAGATCGCTTGTGTTTGATAAATGTGTCTGCAGAAATAAATACGGGTATTCTTCCGGATGTAGATTAATTTAGTAAACGGTTGGGTAACTGAATCCATTGTTAGCCGGCAGATAAGACTGTACTTATTGATAATCGGGAAGGTCTTTGAGAACCTCCCATTAAAGTATTTGCTCAAACACCGCATCAGATTTCCGGTCCCGAATACCTTCTATATGGTGTTTGAGATATACATCTAAATGATAGATTAGCTTTTTTAATTCCGCTTTCGCAAAAGGATAGGTCAAAAGTCGAGCTTTTTTTTCGCTAAGAGCAAGTTTTAAATAAAGGGCCTGTTGCAGACTAAGGCGGAAAGAAAGTTCACTGTCGGGATTTGGCGAAACCGAACCTGAGACAATATTAAAATAGAATGTTTGAAGCCCAATTTGGCGCACAATTTCATTTGGTTCGAGTTCGTGGAGGCCATCGGCATCATCCATAATACTAAAGCCCATTATAGAAGCAATACGAAGCTGTAAATAGGGAAAAAGCGGCGTTGCCTCACCTTCAAAATCATTAAGCCACCCTAAAAAACGCTCGCAGAAATCAAATAATTCAGCATTTGGTTCGCCTTCCTGTATCAGTTGACCAACTAGCTCCAAAAACGCCATTGAAAGGGCCATTTTAGGGAAATCGGACTCTATTTTAAGGGTGCTCAGCCGAATTTCTGCATCTTTAATTGTTTGTACAGACCTGCTTTCTTTGTAATAGAATTGCGTTTCCAAAACAGAGCCAAAGCGCATAATACCAGCATAGCGGCTGTTTTTTTTCTTAAACCCCCTCACAAGTACAGCTGTTTTACCGTATTCTTTACAAAAAAGAGTAACGATTTTGCTGCTTTCCTTGAAATCTACAGATTTAAGCACAATACAGGGAGATTCTGTTAACATGAATTACTCTCCTGATTATGGTGAAAAAAAAGATTCAAAGCGGTATTAGTTGAAATTAATCCAATTGTTGTCTTCAAGTACTTGTACCAAAGCCGGTAGAAAAGTTACGGCAGCAAGAAGGGTCATGCCAATACCAATAACGGCCAGTAGACCAATAGAATATAAACCGGGATGCATTGTAAATAAAAGCCCGGCAAAACCCAGCATGGTCGTAAAAGAGCCAATACTAATATGCTGACCTGTACTTGCAAGTACATTCCACATGCTTTTTGGCCCTTCTTCCCGGTATCTGGATGCGAGGTGAACACCGTTATCGTTACCGATGCCCAAAATAGCGGGTAATGTTACAAGGTTATAAAAATTAAAGGAAAGACCGAACAGTATCATGATAAAAAAGAGCCATGAGAGCCCGATAACGAGTGGTAGTAAGGAGATAATAGCCCAGCGTAAAGACCGGAAAGAAATTAACATCATGAAGAAAATCATAATAAAAGTAGCCAGAACCATAACGAAGCTTTCATCCTGCATTAAGTCTAGCATACTGGCTGCTACTATACTTGTGCTGGCGCTGTAGAAAACTTCATCTTTTTCGGTAACAATACGCCCGATTTCATTTTTAAAGGCAATGGAATTACGACCGTCTCCTAACCCAACATTCGGATAAATCATAACAAAACGACCAATCTCGCCGTCTCTTGTTAAAAATCGCTGCGTGAGGTAGTCGGGCAAACGTTCAAAATCGAGCGGTTCGGTAGCCTGCGATGCCCGTCTTAGCCTGTCCATGTCTTCATTTTCGGAACTGGCAAGAAACGGATCATCGAGTAATTCCCGTATTGTGGAAAGTCGTTCCAGCTTGTGCTGTTCGGCTTGTTCATTAATCGGAAACCTTTCCTGAAGCGCTTCTACACCTAGTATAAGAGAATCATCACCGCGTTCTTCCTGAATGTGTCTTATAGCCTGTAATATTCTCTCAACTTCTTCATAAGAATCAGCAACTACATAAGCGGGGTTTCGCCGCTCCGAAGCACTTCCTTCGGCATCTCTGCTTAGCTCTCTGAACTCCATGTATTCGCTAAACTCGGGCTCAAGTACGCTAAAATCGTATTCAAATCGCAGTTTATCGGTATTAAAGGCCACAAATATAATAATGGCAATCCCGACCGCAAGAATCGTTTTAGCGAACGGATACCTCTTAAACGATTGGGGCTTAGCTTCTGCGGTTGTTTGTTCTGCCAGCTGATTTCTATTAATAAGTATCCAATTATAGCGCTCAAACAAAACTATAAATGCCGGCAACACATAAATCATGGCAAGATAGGCCAAAACAATGCCCATACCCGAAATAAAACCAAATTCAGAAAAACCACGAAAATCGGCATAAATGAGCACAAATAGCGCAAGACCGGTCGTAATGGCGCTTGTCATGATAGCTCTGCCGGACGAATAGTACGTTTTGAGTAACGATTTTTCAACGTTTTCGCCATCGGAGCGAATTTCGAGGTATCTGGCGTAAAAATGTAGCCCGTAGTCGATCCCCAAGCCAAAAAGAATTACAAAGAGCACCGCCGTCATGGTGTTAAGACTGCCAAGGGTAACTCCTGCAACACCAAATGTAATCAGCAAACTAATGAGCAAAGGGATACCGATTAGAACAATCGGAACCGGCATGCGCTTGATATGGCTAAACAGTCCTTTCTTACGCTCTTCGGGACTGCCTTTACGGTAATTAATTAATGTTTTGAGGAAAAAATAAATCATAACCAGCAGCAGCACACTACCTATACCTGCCGAAAAACTACTGTAGACATCATTCATAATAGAATCGATTTCCATTAAATGCCTTTGCAGCCGCCCCCCGGCCAAAACCACCATATCAGGATGAAAAGACTGCGGATCCATTTGGGCAATCAGATTATCGTAATCGCGGAACAAGTTTCTCAGAAAGGCCAAATCACTGCGTGAGCCGGTTGGTATAAACCGGAGCAACATAGAAGTACTGTCGGCATTAATTGGATATCGATCCGGGATGAGTTCGGTATATAAATCTGCGAACATTTGGCCACGATTTGCCTCCTCTTCATCATCGTCCCAATCATCTTCAAAATCAACAAAGAACGGATTTGCGGCTAGTCGGGCATCTTCGATTTCATCCTCCAGAAAAAGCTCCAGCTCGTCGAGCTCGCTATCTGTTGCCAGATAAAGGGCGTAGTCTTTTAACACCTCTGTATCTTTGGTAAATTCGAATCGAGAAAAATAGAGCTGCCCCGTACGTTGATAAATCAGCTCCATACTTGGCGGAATAATAGCTTCTGCAAAAGCCCTGTTGGCTTCAAAACTAGGAGAACTTATAACAAGCTGCATTTCGGTTTCCCCACCCACTTCTGCCTGCAGCCGCTCAAGGGCCTGCACGCTAGGATGCGATGGCGGCAGCAAACTAGCTATATCTGTATCTACTGTGAGCCTGAGCGCAAAAAAAATACCGGCTAATCCAAACAAGGTTGCTATGCTAAGCGTAAATTTTGGATGCCTGATATTAAATTGAAAAACCGGGAGTAAGAAGTTAAGAATTTTGTCCATGAAGGATTATGTGCGTACGATAACCCGAAGGGGTATCATTTAAATAAAAAATTAATTTGGGGATGTATGTAATATGCAAGTTCAATCTTTATATACTGCGAAGAACAAACGCAAGCTGTTGCAAAATAATGTATTTACTCTGGAAAAAGATGCGCTATACCATTTGAAAAGAAACTTTTTATTCGCACATATACATCATAAACGCTAAAAGTTTGTTTTGTAAGAGGTATGGGTATAATCAGCTTCCTTTAAAAATATCATCCTGATGCGTAAAGCTTTTATCAGCGGGATTTTTCTGGAAATAGGTTAAATCTTTAATGATGGTACTAAACTCTTCGTACAATTTGTTCCTGTTACTGCTTTGTTCGGGTTCGCTCTGCAAAAGAGCCAGATGCTTCTGATGACAACGCTTTAAATAAGCTATGGTTATGGGTTTAAGAGCTCCCCGGGCAGTGGCATATGGATCTGAGTCCCGGTGAAAATTACCAGATCTAACGATACTGTGTTTTTCGGAAATGGTGTATTTTTCTATAAATATATCACCTGTAAGCTGTGGAAACGGAGTATGTAATCTCGCAAAAGCAGCAACAGAAATCTCCTCTTCTTCTTCGTATCTGCGAATAATTTCGAGATAAAAATCCTGCATCTCTTTGGTCTCGAAATACGACTCGTTTATAAAATTAGAAATATAGAAGATCATTTCCTCGCCCTGCTCTACCATTAACCTGATAATTTCTTTCTCGTAAGGCGGTGGTCTTCTTTGTTCTAAGTCGGGGATAAATGCAGCCGGAGCCGTATTTTTACGCGTTCTATTTTCATTTCCTGACGTATTATGTGCTTCTGCCTGTGCTTTGGTCGCATCTGTATTGTGCTGTCTCCTTCGCTGCTCTCTCTGCGCATCTTTCTCCCGCTCTTGCTGCAGACTGGCTCGGTTACGGTTTAACTCTTCTTCGAGCACTTTTTTAGATAGCGAAGATTTTCGGGCAAGCTGGTCCAGATGAACTTCCCTCATAACCGGTTCGGAAATTAAGGCGATCATACGAAGCGCCTCGGCCACCGTTTTTCGACGGCCCGAGGGATCTTCCCAATCGTCTGATCGCTCTGCCTTCTCAATAAGAAACGAGATGAAGTCTCTTGCTTCTTTATCCTTCAGGTTTTTAAGCGATTCGCCTCCGTACTGCCTTACAAACGAATCCGGGTCTTCGCCATCAGGCAAATGCATCAGCTTTATTACCATGCCAGCATTAAGCCCGATTTCCAGACCTTTAACCATAGCATTCTGGCCGGCATTATCCGAATCATAGAGCATGATAAGCTGGTTCGAGAAGGTATTGAGCACCTGAATCTGTTTTTCAGTAATTGCTGTGCCGCTGGTAGCTACAACATTTTTAATACCTGCCTGCCAGAGTGAAACAACGTCCATATAACCTTCAACCAGAAAAACCTCGCCTTCTTTACGGATTTCGTGCTTCGCCTGATGAATTCCGTAGATTACTTCACTTTTATGGTAGACAATCGTTTCGGGAGAATTCAGATACTTCGGACCTTTGGCATCTTCGAATGAGCGGCCACCGAAGCCGATAATTTTACCGGATCGATTAAAAATGGGGAACATAACCCGGCCTCGAAACACATCATATGGCTTCTGATCGCGTTCGCTATATTTTATAAGACCGGCTTCTGCAAGATATTGCTCATTAATCCCGGAAGAAGTTGCTTTGTTATACAGATTCTGGAAACCATCGGGAGCAAAACCCAGGCCCCATTTGCGAATCGTTGGGATTTGCAATTCTCTCCCCTGTAGATAATTAAGTGCCTTAACGCCAATTTCTACATCCATCAACTGCTCATGAAAAAATATACCGGCAAACCTGAGCGCATGGTATACCCCTTCGGTAAGGCTTTCCCGCTCAGAATATTCTTCCTTATCTTGTTTAAAGTCTGGTAGCTCAATATTGTAGCGGTCGGCAAGAGAGCGCATGGCTTCGGGAAAGCTGATACCCTCCATATCCATCAAAAATGAAAAAACATCGCCACCGGCTCCGCATCCAAAGCATTTAAATATGCCAAGACGAGAGTTTACATTAAATGAGGGCGTTTTTTCGTTGTGAAACGGGCACAATCCCGTAAAAGAGTTTCCCGCTCTTTTAAGCTTAACGTAATCTGATACAACCTCATAAATATCGGCTGCATCCCGAATTTCTTCTTTTTTAAATTCTAAATCTCTGTTCACTGCCATACCATGAAGATAGCATAAAATGGACTCACATAGCCAGTAATGAATATGCTTAAATAGATGTTTAGATTAATCTGTACATGTTCTTTATATGCCTTTAAACGCAATAAAGCCTACAGCAATTTCATCCGTTTTTTGCCAAATGTACCAATTTGTACGTATTCTTTTATATTGTAAAGTTTTCCCGGCAAAAGATACGCGTAAGCTTTTCATCAGGCTGGTCGCTATAAACGTAATTTATTCATACTAAACGCTGCTCTTGTACTTAATATGCAGGATATCTCATATTTCAGGTCTCTATTTCCACATTTAAACAATACGCAGAAAAGCATTTATTTTAATCATGCGGCCCTAAGTCCCCTTCCCAAATCGGCGACAAATGCTATTATGGAAAATCTGGAGAGCAGGCAGTGTGGCGAAATTGATGCCTTTGAGCAAATTTTCCCGATCATAAATGCTACACGTCAGATGCTATCGGATCTGATTAGCGCTAATTCTGCAGATGACATAGCATTTATGCCAAATACAAGCTTTGGCTTAAGCGCTATAGCAGCTGGCTTACCACTCGAAGCAGGCGATCGTATTTTAGTTTACGAGCAGGAATTTCCAAGTAATGTATACCCCTGGCTAAGCCTTCTTGAAAAAGGAATAGAGGTCGATTTTATTCCTGCAAATATCTTCAGGCTAAACGCAGCCACGGTTGAACAGTACATCCGCCCTAAAACAAAGCTATTTAGCGTAAGTGCAGTTCAATTTTTGAGCGGTTATCCTGCACCTTTACAAGAACTTGGTGAGCTTTGCAAGGCAAATAATATGTATTTTATCGTAGATGCCATACAAGCCGCCGGAAATCGGCCGGTTAATGTGCAAAATGCCGGCATAGATGCTCTCTGTTGTGGATGTCATAAATGGCTTATGGGTGCTCAGGGGCTAGGATTTATGTATGCAGGAGAGCAGCTTAGACAAGAGTTAAAGCTTGTTTCAAAAGGCTGGTTATCTGTAGAAAATATCTGGGATCTGTTTAACACGAAGCAAAAGCTACACCCGGGAATGCAGCGTTTTGAGCCGGGTACATTTAATTTACCCGCAATTTCGGGTCTGCATGAAAGCCTTAAAATTATTAAAATAGCCAACCCAGAGATTATAGCAGAACACACCCTTAATCTTGGAAATCATTTAATGACAGGGCTACAAAAAGCAGGCTTTCGGCTCTATGGCAACTTTGAAAGGCCTCAAAGCGCTATTTCCAGCTACAAAATTCCTGATAAAATAGATCCCCGAAACCTGTATAACAAATTGAAAGAGAATGATATTCATGTAAGCATACGAAACGAATTAATACGGTTTTCCCCTTACTTTTATAATACGAGGTACGAAGCCGATGCCATAATGGAACAAATAAACACAATTGTTCGGGCATAGAACTGCCGATGCGGTTAAAACACAGAATAGACAATCCGCGGGGATTATTGATAAAGTAAACACTTCTGGGGCTTATAGACTACTGCTCATACACTTCTAATTCGAATAACACGACTTAAGACTTTTTATGAATCTACTATTCGAACTGCTAAAAGAAATATACTCTGTAATTGCTGCAACTATTAAAGCATGGTTAGACGATAATATGATGCTGCATGCGGCCGGTTTGGCTTTTTATACAATATTTAGCCTTGCCCCTCTGCTTATTATAATTATTGCGCTTACCGGGTTTATTTTTGGTGAACAAGCAGCAAGCGGACAGCTAAGCGACTTTATGGAAGATATGGTAGGTGCAGATCTGGCAGAAGCTGTAGAGGGCATCGTTTCGGGTGTTGCGCAAGGAGGAAGCGGCTTTTTTGCCACAATTGTAAGTACATTTATTTTGGTATTTGCTGCAACGACAGTTTTAACGCAGCTTAAGGAATCTCTTAATACTATTTGGAACGTAGATAAATCGGCTAAACAGCCCATCAAAATGTTTTTTATAAACCGTTTTTTGGGCTTACTTCTTATTCTTGTTTTTTCGGCTACGTTAATTCTCACTATTGTATTTGACGCTATTTTAACCATCATCGGGCCAATTTTGAATGAGTTTCTGCCTGGTGAGCTTGGAATTTATTCGCTGTTCAATACAATGCTTTTCCTAATTGTTACAACTCTACTCTTTTCTATTATTTATAAGATGTTGCCCGATATTCGCGTAAAATGGTCTGATGTTATGGTTGGCGCCTTTGTAACCGCTCTATTGTTTTTACTTGGCCGATATGTGGTAAGTTTTTACCTGAATAATGCCGCAACAACTTCTACCTACGGAGCAGCTGGATCTTTTGTTGTATTCCTGATCTGGGTGTATTACAATGTAATGGTAATCTTTATAGGTGCAGAATTTACACAGATTTATACAAGCAGATACGGCTCGGATGTGCGCCCCGGCCGATATCTGAGTAAAAAGAAGATTGAGAGAAATTAGTTTTTAGAGGTTCGTGAATTATGAAATATGAATTATGAATTGGGAGTTTTTCTAAAATGAATGGTGACGTATGCTAATTTTTAGTGTTGAGTGTTGAGTGTTGAGTGTTGAATTGAAGGGTGCTGTGGCCTATATCTTGAATTTGCCTTCGATCGATAGCTACTAATTTCTGATTAGATTGTCGTTCGAAGCAAGACTAAGATTTCTGAATACATTAATGAGGCTAGCCCGATTAATCTCTAATTCGAATTAATGTCTTTAAGCGCAAAACACTATTTCACAAAAACAATTGCTTACCTTCTCTGAATTTCGAGTCTTCGTGACCTCGTGGTTTAAATTCGACTTTTCGGAGCGAGCTCATTAATTATAAAATAAACTAACAATGCAAGTTGAGCGGGAGTAAACTCTACTTTTGACAAAACTGCGGACTTTCTGTTTGTCAAATTCAAAAAAATATATTGAACTCACGTTAATATACTTCAAGAAACATTCTGTCTCCGGGCTTAATAGCTTTTTTCATAATTTCATCATCCCACTTATCCGGATCTGAGTCTATATCTTTTTTGAAGGTAAAATACTCTGTGAGTCCTTTTTTGCCCAACTCTCGGAAAATACCTGTTTCCATACCCTTGATACCACAAATGTAAATGAGCGTGTTGCTTTGTTTTAAAACAGGTTCGAGAATATCTGCACGGTCTTCTATTAAAGATTGAACATAAGGCCGCTGCCCATTGGCGCGTGGTTCTTCGCGCGATACTGCAGATAAGTAGCTAAAGTTCTCAATTTTTTTATCCAACTCGGAAAAATATGGATAATACAATAAATCAGTGCGGTATGGAGATCCAAAAGCCAGCACCATTTTATTTTGATGACCACGTTTTACAAGATCCATAATCATGCCCCGGAATGGAGCTATACCAGTTCCTGTAGCAAAGAAAACATATTTAAAGTCCTGATAGTTATCGGGCAGCAAAAATCGTTTACCGCTTGGTCCCGTAACGAGTACCTCATCACCTTCACGTAACTTGCATAAATAATTCGAGCAAAGACCTGTGTAGAGATCCTGTGTTTCCCAATGCTCTGCGATTAATCTTTTTACAGTGGTTGAATAAAAGCGGCCTTTTCCATCTTCGCCGTCTGAAGGCGAAGAAATACTATAAAGTCTTAACGATTCTGGTTTTCCTTCACTTCCGGATACGGGTGGTATTACACCAATAGATTGCCCAGATAAAAACTTGCCCTCCAGATCGCTGCCACCAAGATCGAAGGTAATATGTCTGATTATGTTCGGACTCGAGCTAAGAGTTGCAATTCGTGATTCTGCAATTTTTACTTTCGCAGGTTGATTTTTACGCACTACATTCAGCTCTGTTACCGGTAATTTAACCGAAGGAGTATTACTCATATCTTAAATTTTAATTTTAAAAAAAGGACAAACCAAGACCTCAAAATTCCGCACAGAATTCCAAGGCATGTTTATTTGTCTCCTAAATATTTATCAATAGCACTTGATGGCGGTAAAGTGAGTAAATCCATCAACTTTATCAAGTATAATTACAGTTTAATCATTCGGCTTCTCCAATTCCTAAGGTAGTTTATTACCATCTACCATCTACTTTATGAACTTAGGAAAGCCCATAACTGTTAAGTTTGGCGCTTATTCATGAATTGCAGCTCCTTGACTCAAAATCGGATTTAAAACCCGAAGCTCAGGGTTATGGCGAGTGTCTGGGTGAGATCTCCATTTTGATCGAAGCTTAGAATCGAAGTAGGAAATGCAGCGAGTTCGCGTAATCTTGAGCTGGAATTCCACAGCAGCCATGCATCAAAACCCATTAAAAAAGCTCCCTGCACCATAACAGAAGATCCGAACTGACGTATACGGGAGCTGCTCCCAAGATAATTCATTAAAAAACCAGAGGCGATATAGCCGGCATTTAACCCGGAGTTAACAGCCAGAATTCTGTTGAAGAACATTTCATCCCGAAGAACTTCTTCGAAGCTGGCGGACGCTGAAAAAGTATCGGCTGATATAAGAGCAAAGGCAGCAATGCCGGCATTGACGGCGCCCCATCCGGCATTCATTAAGTTGAAGTCTCGTTTGTAGCCATTGGCCGCCATTAAACTGCCTGCCAGCAAGTTAAGACTGCCCCAGCCGAGTAAGATAAGCATGGCCTGTCGTTCCTGTTCGAGCCGGAGCTGCGACATCCTGAGATATGTAGTGAAGTCATCATCCTGCGATAAGAACCGCTGGGACGGTTTTAAGGTGAGCGAATTTGTTATCTCACCATCGGTATCTGTATCTGCATCAGTTTCATAAACAGTAGCGAAAGCTTCGCTGTAAATACCAATGAGTAAAACTGAAAATAAAAGAACTAAAAAGGTTGATAGATACTGACTTCGCATAGTGATTTATTAGCTTGTAAATTTTGCAATTAAGATTTTTTAAATTCAGGAATTAATAATCTTTTTAATTAGGGTACAAAAGCCCTGTTAGTTGCAATTAAAAACGAACTGATTTAGTTTCATCCGGCACTGTTTTTAATTTGTATCAATAAATTCTACATTAAAAAAAGAGAGGCATTCAGGTCGTTGCCCTCGGCTGTTTTTCTTGATTTTTAAGACATCCCGGCTCGGGCGATTTGATACTCCATTTTTACCCGGGGCTACGGAAATGCCGCCGCGCTACGGCTGAAATTTGAAAGTTGTAACCCGTCATGCCTAACGGCACTATTGGAATCAAGCTTCTAAATGTAAAGCCGGCATTTTCAATGAAGATCGAATTTGCTTATCCTTATTCTTATCATCCTCACCGATGCGAATGCGTTTTGATATGCTAATCAGTTTTTGAGCTCGGCCACTGACTTCTGATCTCTGACCTCTGACGTCTCTCCCTCGGTCTTCCGTCTTCCGTCTTCCGTCTCCCGCCCCCCGTCCCCCACCTTCTGTCAACAAACTCTCTATTCACAGCAAAGCTACCCACAAAAAAGCCTTATGATGGTTGATTTTGAATTGCTGCTGTTTAGTTTTCAACTCTCAGGAAAAACAACTTCTGTATTTTGCGTAACTCTAAGCTATAAATCTCGTAATTTAAGGGTTGTGCAAAAGGCATTATGGCAATTCGAGCCATCATAAGTATGAAATCGACGGCTTCATACAGCCTTTTTGATCTATTCTTAAAATTGAAATTTACTTCACTTTACACCTCAATTTCTACTTAAATTTATGTTCAGAAAATTTAGCCCGCTGATTTCAGCAATCATATTTATAGCACTGCTCTTACCGCAGATGGTGAGCAGTCAAAGCCTCGAGGCGTTTGAAGAAAGGGTTACCGAGTTCACTCTCGATAACGGTCTGCATTTTATCATCATTCAGCGAGATGTGGCACCCGTAGCCTCATTTGTCACCTTTGTTAATATCGGTTCTGCCAACGAACCTGTGGGACAAACCGGCATTACCCACATATTTGAGCACATGGCCTTTAAAGGAACGCATACCATAGGCACTACAGATATTGAGGCCGAGCTACCTCTTATTAAAGCTATGGACGATGCATACCGGGCCTGGCATAAAGAAAGCGTTCGTAGCAACCCCGACGAGGAGCTTCTCGAGCGGTTATGGGCAGATTTTACTCGTCTGAGAGATGAGTCTCAAAAGTTTGTGGTTAACAACGAATTCTCAGAGATAATAGATCGTGAAGGCGCAGTAGGCATGAATGCATATGTTAGTGCCGATGAAACCGCATTCTTTTACAGTCTTCCTCAAAACCGGGCGGAATTATGGTTTAAGCTCGAAGCAGACCGTTTCATGAATCCTGTAATGAGAGAATTTTATCAGGAAAAGGATGTAATCTGGGAAGAAAGACGCGACCGTACAGACAACAACCCCATTGGCCGCTTAATTGAAGAGTTTAACTCGGTTGCCTTCTCTGCACATACATACAAAAATCCGCCCATTGGCTGGCCGTCCGACATTGATGCCGTAACTATTCGTGAAACACTGGCATTTTACGAAACCTACTACATACCACAAAACCTAACGATAGCTATTGCAGGCGATGTAAACCCGACCGAAATGAAACGATTGGCAGAAAAGTATTTCGGTAGCTGGCCTGCACGCGAAGACTCTCCCGAACTAAACGTAGTAGAGCCCCCACAGCGCGGAGAGCGTCGCTTCACCATAGAAGATCAGAGTCAGCCTATTTTAATGATTGGCTACAAATCTGTAGATGCTCTTCACGAAGACTTTGCTCCTTTAAACCTGCTTGCATCTATTTTATTTGAAGGCCGCACATCACGCATGTATCGCTCTCTTGTGGTAGATGAACAGCTCGCACTTCAGTTACAGGGCTTTAACGGGTTTCCTGGAACTCGATTCCCAGGTTTGTTTGTAGTACTAGGTGTGCCAAACCAAGGTGTTGAAATCAACGACCTTGAGGCACGAATTTATGAAGAAATCGAGACTTTAATTAATGATGGCGTAACACAACAAGAGCTCGACCGTGTGCGTACACAGGCGAGAGCTTCGGCTGTACGTGGTCTTACTTCTAATATGAATCTTGCTCTTGGCTTTGCCAGAACGCATGCCCAAACCGGCGACTGGAGAAACACATTTATTGATATTGAAAGGCTAAATGATGTAACGATTGAAGACATCCAAAGAGTGGCCAGGCAGTATCTGATTGAGAGAAACCGCACTGTAGGTTCTATTGTGACACAATCTCAGGAAACGGCCGAAGCAATCCTGAAAGACTAATTTTAAGATCATACCATATCTTTTTAAATCGCCTTTTTACATTAAAAAATTATGATAAAATACATCACAAAAATTGTTATTGTTACAGCTCTGATTTTTACCGGCTGTACCACAACACAGCAAACCAGCAGCTCGCTTTCAGACAGAATTGTCGATCGTCCGGAGAATTTAAGCTTCCCTCCTCTTAACCCGATACAAGTTCCTGAAGTACATCAGTTTGAGTTTAACGGAATTACCTTTTTTCTGGTAGAAGACAACGAAGTACCCCTTATTAACCTGAATACCATAATCCGCGCGGGCTCATGGATGGAGCCTTCCGATAAGGTTGGTCTGGCTTCTATGACAGGCGAAATCATGCGAAGCGGTGGCACGGTTAACATGCCCGCCGACGATTTAAACGAGCTACTCGAAAGTCGTGCCGCTTCTATGGAAACCAGTTTCGGCCTCACATCCGGAAATGCGCGTATGAATGTGCTCAAAGAAGACTTCGAAGAGCTGCTGCCGGTTTTTATTGAACTGCTCACGCAGCCTGCATTTCCCGAGGAAAGACTTGAGCTAAGCGCAAGACAGCGACGTTCTGCAATTTCACGCCGTAACGACAGTCCGTCCGGCATTGCCGCACGCGAATTCAGACACCTTATATATGGCAAACAAACTGTTTTCTCGAGCGTGCAGGAGTATGATGATCTCAACAATATTAGCGTAGAAGACCTTAAAAGTTTCCATGCTCGCGCAGTAAATGCAAATAATCTACTGGTAGGTATTTCAGGAGATTTCACTATTGAAGAAATAAAGCCGATTCTGGAAGAAGCTTTTTCTCGTGTAGAACAAGGTCAGAGAAATGAGATTGCTTTCCCGGATGTAGACTATGCATTCGAACCCAGCATTAATTTCATACCTAGAAACGATATGAACCAAAGCATTATTCGCATGGGACATATTGGCGGTTTCCGGGATAACCCCGACTATGCGGCGCTTCAGGTAATGAATCAGATTCTGAGCTCCGGCTTTTCCGGAAGACTAATGCAGGAAGTACGAACACGCCTTGGTTTGGCCTATTCCGTTGGTGGTAATTTCGGAAGCGGAATTTTCTTTCAGGGTCAGTTTTTTGCAGGGCTAAGCACAGCAAGCGAAAGCACTGCCGATGCGATTAATGCCACCTTAAACGAAATCAAGCGGATACAAGACGAACCAGTAACACAGCGCGAGCTCGATGATACGCGCGAGCGCTTTCTTAATACGCTTGTATTCCGAAACGAAAGTCGCGCAGCCGCTCTAAACGAACAGATTAACAACGCTTACTCAGGACTTCCTTTCGATGCTTTTGAGCGGTATGTTGAGCAGGTTCGCCTCGTTACCCCCGAAGATATACAGCGGGTTGCCAACGAGTACCTCCGCCCGGATGCAGTTCGTATATTAGTAGTAGGAAACCCGGATGAGATCGGCAATCAGCTGGATGAGTTTGGTGATGTAAACATAATTGATATCAGTATTCCGCGTCCGGGAGAGTCGGCTCCAAGAGCAACAGTTGCCGGAGATCCGGATGTCGGTCGCGAATGGTTTGGCCGCATGAAAAACGCTGTTTTGAAAGGAGATGATGTGGTTCGTATAACCGAAAAATCGGCCCTAACCACACAGCAATTACCCGGAATGACGCTTGATGCCGAAATTAAATTTGATTTTGCATCGCTTAATATGACACAGACTCTGAATACCCCAATGGGCACGATTCAGATAAAACTCGAAGGGAATTCCGGAACACAGCTTTTCGGGCCTCAATCTCAGGATCTGCCACCAACCGCCGTAGCAGAGCTCAGAAAAATGGTAGAACGCCATTATATAAACCTGGCCAGAAATGCACATTCCATGCAGGCTATGTATACCGGAACGGAGCAAGTAGATGGTGTGGAAGCTGCAATTATATATCTGCCCGAAATGGATGTCTTTGTTGCCTTAAACAAACAAAGCGCCCTGCCCCTCCGTATATATTTTGATGACTTTAATGCCGAAGCGGGTGGAGATATAGAGCGAGTCATAAAATATGAAAACTGGTCAGACAGCGGAAGCATAGCGCGACCGGGTAAAATGCTTGAGCTAATTGATGGTGAGGTTCTCGGAACCTACAGCTACACCGGTTACAGCATCGATTAACCGTATCTCATTGATTTCATAAAGGCGTTTCTATATCGGGAACGCCTTTTTTTTGGATTGAAGAATTTGAAAACCTGTGCATTATAGTAATACCAGTTCCCAATCAGAATAAAGTTTTCCTAACTCAACTGTCGCAGTTCGAATAGAGAGATCCGTAAAGTGATTTTATACCTAAACTTTAATAGTGGTTGACTTGATCATGTGAGATTATCACTTTGATGAGATTAAATAGTTGCCATCAGCAGATTCCCTGATTTCAAAAACATCCCGGCTCGGGCTTTTTAATTCCATTCCTCACCCGGGGCTCACGGCCGGGCTTCGCT
>JAIULZ010000079.1 GCA_022565805.1 Balneolales bacterium | reverse complement strand
CGAAGCAGTCCGGAATCCGGGGATATGAAGAAACCACAAGTAAGCCCGAGCCGAGCTGTCCTTGAAACCAGGAAATTTACCGAGGGTAACTATCCAAAATCATCAAAGTGATCCTCTCACATGATTATGTCGCCCATAACCAAATTAGAGGCTATCAAATTGTAGGTTTTAAATCACTTTTGCTGATCCCTCTATTCGAACTCAGCTTATTAAGAGCCAAAAGAACCATTACTCCGTATTTAGTTCAGATAAAAGCTGTAAGAAAGCCGGTAAGCCAAACGAAAATACAAGCACGTATAAGCCTGCAAGTAAAACAACTATGAAAAGCATACTTCCCAGCAAGTGATGTATCCAAGGGGATAAAGAGGGGTTGTTTGAAAATGAAAATGTGGCTGAGAAAAATCCCGCAAGCGCAATACCAAGCATAAGTAGAACCAGAACGATAGGGGTAATCGTATATCCTCCGGCAATCAGCCCTACAATGGCCGTGGATAAAATGAGATACAAGTGTGTGGGCCACAATACAAAAAATGCTGCTTGAGATAGAATATCGTTTCGGTAGCAGAGCGCAGCAACCCAGCAGATTAAAAGCAGTTTAAGGCCAACGGTAATACTAAAAATGCGCAAAAGAAGCGTAAAGGAAGCCATTTCGGTTATGCCCAGATGATGCCGGATCATATCGAACTGAACTGCATCCGGAAGCTGTATTAGTACCGAGTAACTTACTGCAACCCAAGCTATGGAGCTAAATAGTAGTACTACTATAGAAGAGCTACCCAGAAGTATTCTGCTCTCCATGATGTCTTCAGACATAAATGAATAGCTTGTAAAATAGCGAAATACTGATTTACGATATGTAGGATTAAACCGAAAGGAAATGCTGAAAATTAACCACATCACAATGATCAAAACGGTTTGTATCGGAAGAAGATCTTTGGGTAAACTGCCCGGGGTAAGGGCTACAGCAGGATGCGCCGGGTTTTGGAAACTCTCTAATAGTAAAAAAAGCTCGTCCCGCATCTGTGGGTCAGAAATTCTGCTTATTTGATCTGATGAAATCAGAACGGTTGCAGTCTGTTGATACACATTAAGAATTCGGCTCAATTCTTCACGCAACCATTGCAACGGGTTCTCATCGGGAAAAGGTGGAAGTATAAAGTGTGGCGAAGCAACATTTTCGATAGCAGGAACTACAAGATCATGCAATCTGTCATCCAGTATCAGCTGATAGCCCTCCGGCCCGGATCGGGATGTGCTGTGAATAAAATAGAAGCTTAGCTGGGAGCGAATATTAAGTATATTTTGTCTAAGTACGGCAAAAGCCCGGTCCATCTCAGCATCGGATATCTGGCTATGTTTGATGGGGATGAAACCGCTTAATGGTGGCAGGGCAGGGTCTGCAAGAGCCTCTAGAATAAGGGCTTCCTGATTTGCGGCAGCAGTAGTGTAGCGATCGAAAAGAAAGGGAGAGGCTGTATTAAGATAAAAAGCAGTTTGCCCGAAACGTTCATCTTGTGTAAAGCTCGTTAATACAGCGCGCGGACCAGCAATAAGAGCGGGTTGCCAGCTTGTTGAAGCATCCTTTATTTGTTGAATAAGCTGGGTTTGGTTTGCGTCGGGCGTAATTTCGGATTTTGCGAAATACAAACCAGCGCGCACAAAGCGATCGCCGGCATCCTTAGTTGTATTTGCAAAAAGACTGGCTTTAAGCGGAAAAAAAAAGAAGGCTGAGAGAATAAAAAAAACGGGATATAGCACCAGCATCCGGTGAATCATAGTCGCCGTAATCAGTCGTTATTCAGATTGAGCGGGAGTTCGGTCGTTTCCTTAAAGGAGGATAACACAACATTCGTGCGCGTTTTCTTTACGCCGGGCATAGCCTGTATGCGCGATAACAGCTTTTCGAGCGACTCGGTATTATGCGTTCGTATCTTTAAAAAATGTGAACCGTCTCCGGTTATAGAATGACACTCCAAAATCTGCGGTTCGTTACTGCAGTCATCAATGAAATCTTGATAATAGGTCGAGTTATCTACCTGAACAAAAATAAATGCTGTTATATCAAAGTCGAAATTTCGGGGATTCAAGACTGCATGATAGCCTTCAATAAGATTTTTTTCTTCCAGCTTTTTCATTCGCTCCGAAACAGAGGGTACAGAAAGCCCAACGATTTCTGCAAGCTTATTTCGTCTTGCACGACCGTTTTTTTGTAACTCATGTAAAATTTGAAGGTCGATTTGATCAAGATTAAAAGAGATCGCCATGTATAAAAACTCAGTATTTAATGGGTAAAATTACCTGTTTATGACAGAACCTGCCAGGATTGTGCCGTTGGTGTATCGTATTGACGATTATGAGATGAAAATGATTTCCATTTTTTATGTAAGAACGCCAAATACGCGCAAGGCTTAGATATGAGACCAAAAGCTCAAGGCTGAATTTAGCAATAATGTGATTAAATTCCTTAAAAAATTAGGTATAATTCGTTATTGCCTAATTTATGATAAGGGATAAGTCTCCAACAGGACTTCCCAGTAGTGAAATTCAGCGGGAATCTGATAATAGCGTCAGCTAAAGTGGGAATAAGACATCCCGGTAAATATCAAGGCCTGTCTGTATCTCTTATAAAAGACTTGGTAAAATCGTTTTATTAACAGACTTTTTATTTGGATGGAAAAAATCATACCATAAGTGTATGGCAGTCTGGTCGGGCTATGTTTTTTGAACCTGCGTTAAATGCGAACAAAATTACAGGACTTCAAAGCCTTATAAGACTAATTTATGAGCGCATTACATCTGAAAATTCAGATAAGATCATGGCTGTGGCACCCCAAAGCGGGACATCAAAAACATCCCAAAAAGGAATTATATAAGCACTATCGCGTACAAGCCGTTGCTCTGTTTTCCTGTATTCGGTGGAAAGAAGCTGGTCTACAGAAAGACTTAGTACGCCAGAGACCTCTGAATTGTCGGGTTTTACCGGTGGATTAATACCAGCAAAACCCACTACCGGATGTATTAGATTTTTTGAAACCGGAACATAAAGCGGGCTTAAATTTCCGAGTAATGTAACCAAAGAGCTATCCAGGTTTATTTCTTCCCGTGCCTCTCTTAATGCAGCTTCCATGATACTTTCACCGCTTTCAATTCTGCCGCCCGGGCAGCAAATTTCACCGGCATGACTAGGCATTTTGCTCGATCTCTCTGTTAGGTATATGCGCAATTTGCTTTCCTGCTCTGCATAGTAAAGCAACACTAATACAGCATTATTTCTGCAATCGGGTGGCGGCGGCACATCATGCATAAACGTGCCGTCTACGAGAGTAGGCGCCATTTTTTTTTGAGAGGTAAAGCCGGGCAGCGGCTCTTGCAGCCTTCTTTTTAGCCTGTCTAACACATCGGGCAGCTGATCAGTTGCTAACTCCATGTTTGTGATATTTTTTAATATTTAATTTAACGTGAGTTCGATATATTTTTTTCAATTTGGAAACTTGAGCCCGCACCGAAAAGTCAAATTTAAACCACGAGGCCACGAAGACTCGAAGTTTAAAAAAGGTAAGTTATTGTTTTTATATGCGGGGTTTTGCGATTGAAGACATAAATTTCGAATTAGAGCTTAATTGGAGTAGCCTCAAACTTGAAAGTCCCGGTTTTGTTTAAAAAAGTTGACTCCAGCTCGAATAAAGTTTTAAGTTTATTTTAAATTAATTTAACGAATTCAGAATTCTTCGTGTTGCTTGGTTAACTCGTGTCTTTGCAGCTAAAACCGGGTTTATTTTGCCATGAAGTCTCAAAGACTCAAAGGTTCACGAAGTATTCTTGGTTTTTAAGGCATTCATAAATCAAATGTGTCTTTTGAGACAGCCTCAGCTCATTTTTGAACGCATAATTGAATTTAGAAATGGCTTAAACAGGCTTATGAACTAAATTCTCAACTCGTAAACCAACTTAAAGTACTGTAACCATCCACAGCCCCTCATTACGGAGGAAGGGAGCCTACTTTGCCTTATTATTATATAGAACTTATGTTAAGTTAGCCGTTACATTTAACCCATGAAAGCCAAATTCAGTTTGTGATTTAAAATGAATATGTAAGTCGCGCGAAAACTTAAATATTGGTCCATTTCATGATAAGCTCACGATAAGCTTTAAGAGCGTCATATCCTTTTGTAGTGAGGGCAATATTAGTCTGCAACCTCATTTGCTGTACCGACTTGTTAATAGCCACATAACCGGCATTTTCAAGTTTTCTGAGCTGTATGCTAAGATTGCCATCGGTGGTTTTTACGGCTTGCTTCAGACTCATAAAATCTACTTCATCGGAGTGCGCAACAGAGCATAAAATAGCCAGCCGCAGACGGTTATGAATAAGAGAGTCGAGCATTTTATGCTCAAATGTATGATACATGTAAAAGTATAAAAGAAATGTTTTGGATAGAACTACAGGGTTTTAGTTGCTCGCAGAATATGATATGGGAAGCCAAATTAAAAAATAAGTAACTCAATTTTTGTACATCAAAAGCAGTTTTATAAGATCAAGATAAAGTTTTTTAGACTTTGCGGTAGGTAAACATAGTCAACCTGCTTATACCTTTTTTTGTCTGTCTGTCTGTTTGCAATAGCCCTGTACTTAGTTATGAAATACGACATGTGAATTGAATTGAATTGAATTGAATTGAATTGAATGGAAGAAAAGTCTTCTTCGCACTAAAGTATCCGGAATTCTTGTAAGAAAAGGATGAGTTAAAGATTTGAGTGTGCAGATTTCAAAAAATAGAAGCCTATCAGTTTAAATCTATGATGGCACTGCAACACTGTAGTTTTCATGACTAAAAACCAGCACTTTCGTAGCACGATTAACATCCGTACTTTAAACACATTTTAAAAGCATTTCATTGTATTTTGCGTTTTGCAAAAGACACTTGGAAGGAATGTCTTCGCGCCCATAAGGGTTCACGATTATTTAATTTACTGAATGCCTTCGAAATAGCTGGAATTTGTTCGCTTAAAGCAAAAAAGAAGCCGCGGGCAACTAAGTTTTTGTAAGGCCACCTCAAAACCTCTATTATTTTTTTATGAGTATTCTTGTAGTAGGATCTGTAGCATACGATGGAATCGAAACTCCTTTTGGCAAGACCGACCGTATTTTAGGTGGGTCGGCAACTTACATTTCCTTAACCTCATCCTATTTTTTTGATAAAATAAATCTGGTTGGCGTGGTTGGAAATGATTTTGAGGATGAGGATATCCAAAAATTAAAAGACAGAGGCGTAAATCTGGAAGGTTTGCAGCAGGACGAAAGCGGTAAAACCTTTTTCTGGAAAGGCAAGTATCACTTCGATTTAAACAACCGGGATACGCTCGACACACAACTTAATGTTTTTGAACATTTCGATCCTGTAATTCCGGAATCCGGTAAAAAAGCAGAAATTGTCTGTCTCGGAAATATTGCTCCGGCTTTGCAGGCCAAAGTGCTTGATCAGGTAGAGCAGCCAAAGCAGGTAATTATGGACACCATGAACTTTTGGATTGAGGGTGCCCGAGAAGATTTAGTTGAAGTGCTTAAACGAGTTGATATTCTCATTATTAACGACTCTGAAGCAAGAGAGCTTTCCGGTTTGCCAAATCTTGTAAAGGCTGCCGATAAGATTAGAGAAATGGGTCCTAAAACGCTGATCATAAAAAAAGGAGAGCATGGCGCCCTGCTGTTTTCAGCTGAAGGTATTTTCTCTGCTCCCGCGTTTCCAATTCTGGATATTTTTGATCCAACTGGTGCCGGTGATACTTTTCTTGGTGGTTTTGCCGGATGGCTCGCCAGAACCCACGATTTTTCTGATGATAATCTACGACGTGCCGTAATCTATGGCTCTGCTATGGCTTCTTTCTGTGTAGAAAAATTTGGCCCGGAAAGGCTGTTAAACCTCAGTCCGGCAGAAATCAGAGATCGATACCAGGAGTTTCGTACCCTGTCTTTAATTCCCGTACAGCCCGACGACTATAAGTAGGCTTGTCTATTTTCTTTAAGAACAGAAACCTCAGAAGACAGAAACGGAATTGCTGTTACATATTTTGGAAAATTCAACCGGGGTTTGATGAAGAATCAGATCCCGGTTTTATATTCTGCCCTGCATACGTAGCTGATCCCGAGGTCAATATCAAAGCCTGCCCAAAATTATGATTTTTAATGTTGATGTATGGAAAATAGTTTAAAAGAGCTTGTATTAGCAACAGCCAACCCGAATAAGGTAGAAGAACTCCGGTCTATGATGGAATCTTCCGGAATCACGCTTAAAATTCGGGCCCGCAGTGAGTTTGATGGACTCGAAGAGGTTGTGGAAGACGAGAATACACTTCATGGCAATGCGGTAAAAAAAGCCAAATATCTTTTTGAGGAAACCGAAATCACTGCGCTTGCAGACGATACCGGACTCGAAGTAGACGCGCTTAATGGTGAGCCCGGGGTTTTTTCGGCCAGATATGCGGGCGAAAATGCCAGTTACGAGGATAATGTAAATAAGCTGCTGAAATCTCTATCAGGTCAGAAAAACCGAAAAGCTCGATTCAGAACCGTATTGGCTATGGTTAGCGCATATGGTACATTTGTTTTTGAGGGAGTTTGCGAAGGCGAAATAACTACGAAACCAGCAGGAAAAGGCGGCTTCGGCTACGATCCTGTTTTTCTGCCAAATGGGTATCCAAAAACATTTGCAGAGCTAGATCCGGTCATAAAAAATACAATAAGTCACCGGGGCCGCGCATTCAAAAAGTGGCTGCATTTTATAAGTCAGCTAACAAAAGCTGAGTCTAAGGAAGGGTAACAGATTATTTACTCAATCTCGTAGTTAAAATACAGCCATCGTAAAGCCTGCTAAAGTTTTTATGACTTTATTAATCCTAACCACAAGCAGACCTCTTACTTAAAAGAAGCTTTGCTTCCTTTTGTGCGGATAACAGGTAGCCAAAAACCGGGGAGTCGCTTCGCTCCAAATTTTGAATGGTGAAAGATGAATTTTCAAGAACGAGTAAAAACAGCTTGGCATATCATATCAAACCCCGCCGTAACGCGGCGACATATCCGTAGTACGATTGACAGGCAGGGGCGAGTCGCAGAAATTATATGTGCATCTAAAGCGTAAAATTAGGTTAGAAGCGTTATACCAACAATACCGTTAGCCTCGATCGATATTGTAACCCCGGATGCAGGACTCCGCGAAGTAGTCCGGAATACGGGGATAAAAAAACAAAAAAAAGGATAATTCTGTCCTCCATAAATCCTATTCCGATTAAAATTGAGTATACAAAACCGATAGCCAGATAATATGCTACAAAGTTTGTGCGATGATGCACTAATATGCCCGATCTCGTTCGTGGATTAAAATCTCTTTTTTCCTCTCCGTTCCCCACATATAGCCGCCCAATGCTCCATCTGTTCGCACAACGCGGTGGCAAGGTATCAGTAAAGCCACTGGGTTTTTCCCGATTGCGCTACCTACAGCTCTTGATGCAGCTGCTTTGTCCAATTTTTGCGCAAGTTCGCCATACGAAAATCGTGCGCCGTAAGGAATGCAGAGCAGCTCTCGCCAAACGCCTATCTGAAATGCGCTCCCGGAAACTTCCAGCGGTATAGCATATGAAGGTGTAGTGGGCTTTTCCCATTTTTCCAGCATTTTTCCTGCTTCTTGAATAAGATTAGTTTTTTGCCGGATGAGAGCGACGTCCTGAAACAATTGTTGTAATTTTGTATTCCATTCTTCCTCAGATTCAGTAAACTCAAGCCGGCATATTCCTTTGTTTGTTGCGGCAATCAAAACTTTTCCAAACGGACTTTCAGCAAATTCATAGCAAATTCTTAGCTTTTTACCACTCTCTTTTAAAGCCGTTATATCAAATGGTAAGATATCTACTCGTAGAATAGATTGTGGGATTTCAGTATTTGGGGCTTCTGCATTTGAAAACAGAGGTATGTCGTTTCGCATATTGCTATTCATATCAACTGCAGGTGGATTATTGGAAGCAGAAATACTCTACGGAATGATTCGCAAAAAAGTCACATAAAGCAAGTTTTATGGAGTCAGATATCCATAAGAATGATAGAAATCAGTAAATCTGTATAAAAAAAGGCCTGTACGCAAGTTTTTTAATTATTGCGACAGGCCTTAATAACAAAAAATAACTATCAGGTAGTTGCTTTCACCTTTTCTGTCATTTTCATGATTTCGATAATATTGTCTTTTGTTAGCGGTCCGCGAGCGTCCATATTCTTGCCAAAACCGTAGGTGTCTATGGTATATTGAGCAATAGCCTCAAACTTTTCTTCCTCCACGCCAAGATCAGACAGGGATTGAAATAGGTCGTTAGATTTAAGCCACTCTTCGAAACGGTTAATAAAGGTGAGTGAGGCAAAAGAAACATCATCCTTATCGATTCCAAAAATGCGCTCGCCGAGTTGCGCCATACGATCCCGGCAGCGATCATGTTTCCAGAGCCAGCGGAAATAAGCCGGATAGATGGTTGCGAGTCCGCGCCCGTGGGCAATATTGTGGTAAAAGCCGCTGATGGCGTGCTCAATGGCGTGCATCACAAAACCAGAGGGCTCGCGACCTGCCTGCTGATAACCATTTAGCGCAAGATTAGAGGCCCAGAGCAGTCGCGCCCGGAGCTCGTAGTTGTCGGGCTCGGCTATTACTAATGGCAGCGTTTCTATAACGGTTGCGATTACGCCTTCGGCATAGCGGTCGGCCAGGGGCGACTGATTTCCGCCAAGTAAATAGTTCTCAAAAACGTGGCTCAGAATATCGGATGCCCCGTCGCGGGTGGTAGTTGGCGGCAGCTCCAGCGTAAACTCGGGATTTAGCCAGGAAACCGTCGGACGCATAAACGGATATCCGATTGGTGCTTTCCCGTTTGTTTCCGGGTTGGAAATTACCGCATATGGCGTAACTTCTGATGCGGTAGCCGCCGTGGTTGGAATTGTGGCTATAGGCACAACGCCCTTCATTTTGTTCATTTTGGACCCACCAAGCACGTAAGGCCAGATATCTTCTTCCCCGGCATAAACTAAGCCGGCTATTGCTTTGGACGCATCCATAACAGAGCCGCCGCCCAGCGCCAGAATTACTTCGGCTTTAAATTCGGTTGCTTTTTTAGCCGCTTTATTAATGGTGCCCGATGTAGGATTGGGTTCGATGCCTTCAAAAAGCAAAATTTCTGCATTACCCTTTTCTAAACCTCTTGTTATCCGGTCGAGGTAGCCTAATTTTTTTACGGAACCTCCCCCAATTACGATAAATATTTTTTTCCCGATGGATAGTACGTGATCGTAGAAATTTTTTTCCTTGCCCGAACCAAATAACAGTCGGGTTTGGATGTGCAGATCAAAATCTTTCATAAATGTAAATTCGCTTAATAGTTAATAGTATTGCTTTGAAAACATCCGAAGGTTTGTGTATCGTTCTTATTATTCAGCCACTTTTTTACTTACCCGCAAAATCCGCTTAAATGTCAGATCCCATACTTTTAAATCAGCTTAAAGAACGCGCTAAAACATACCACAAAGATATGATTTCATGGAGGCGCCATCTCCACCGGAATCCTGAAGTGAGTTTTAAAGAATTCAGCACGACAGAATGGCTGGTTGAAAAGCTGCAATCGCTTGGCTATGAAGTACACCGCCCAACCGAAACGGGCTGTGTGGCCGTTATTCGTGGCCGTAAGCCGGATGAGCGCGTGGTTGCGCTTCGGGCCGATATAGATGCGCTGGCCATGGAGGAGGAGGGCGATGCCAAAGCCGATTTTATGTCTCAAAATCCCGGAGCGGCTCACTGTTGCGGCCACGACGGACACACTTCTAATTTGCTGGGTGCGGCGCACATCCTCCGTGATTTGCGGGATAAAATTGTGGGCACGGTTGTGCTCATCTTTCAACCGGGCGAGGAAAAACTGCCCGGTGGCGGACGCCTGATTTGCGAGTCTGGTATTCTGCACACGCTTGGTGTACAGTCTGTATACGGCCTGCATTCAAGCCCCGGGCATGCTCCGGGCACTATCGGCGTAATTAAGGGACGCGCTATGGCCCGCCCCGATGAGTTCGAAGTCGATATGATAGGCAAAGGGGGTCATGCCGCCGTTCCACACGTGGCTGTAGATCCTATTGTGATGGCATCTCAGTTTATAAGCGCAGTTCAAACGATACGCAGCCGTAATATTAATCCGCTGGAGCCTATTGTGGTAACCATTGGCACCATTTCCGGCGGCACGGCTCATAACGTAATTCCCGAGCGGGTAAAAATGCTGGGCACGATACGCACATTTAGCCGGGACACGGCTTTGTTTATAAGCAAACGAATTGAGGAAATCGCCGATGGCATCAGCCGTGCAGCGGGCGGAACATACCGGTATAAATATGAGGAAGGCTACCCGGCTGTAATCAACACCGATTGGGCAACCGATGTGATTGTAGACGTGGCCGACTCCCTTTTTGGCCCCGAAACGGCTCAGTGGATGCCCGAGCCGGTAATGGGTGGCGAAGATTTCTCTTTCTATCTCGAGCATTTCCCCGGAGCGTTTTTCTTATTAGGAACCGGAAGCGAAAAAGCCGATTCGCAATACTCCTGGCATCATCCGAAATACAACATAGATGAAGACGCCCTTTTGACCGGCGCCGCTGTTATGGCCGGAATCGCGCTTCATCCGGATGCGGCAGGCAAAGAATCTGTGGATGCAGCTCCTTTGTGAGATTTCACGCCAAGGCGCCAAGATATTTGAGAGGTTCGACACATTCTTCTAAATCTGAGTTCGATAATTTAATTTTAAGAAAAATATAAGTTTAAATCTGAGACTGCTCCGAAAAGTATATTTAGAGCATATCCACCCCTTAAAATTCGAAATACCAGTATTGTCTAAAACTAGGTATAAGCAGAAATTCAGATTGATACCCTAAAAACCAAAGACGTGTCAGGTGTTTGAAACCTGACACGTCGCTCGTTGGCTACTTGGTAAATATGATTAAAGATTATTTTCTTAACAGGTATCTCTCAAATTGGCAACAGATACTGATACAGAGAAATCTAAAAATATTCCAAATTCTATTCAGATCTTTTCGATTAAAAGCGAAACCAATTGCCCATACAATCACAAACCTTTAAGCTGGAAAATCTTAATTTAATAGAAGATCTGATTTATAGGCCATTTGTCAGCGGTTTTTTCCCAGGTACTGTTATATATTCTGCCACAAAGTCGATGATTTCTGAGCGAGATTGATTAGCTTTGATGGCAAAATAATATCATCGCTTGCAGGATGATTTCACCATTTTCCCAAAGTGTAATGTCACAACGAAACTCTTCACCCGAAAAACCGCTGGCGCTCGAAAATTTCAGCGGCGATTTGTTTGTGCTGGATGATGGGCTCATTGCCCGCGGATGTAAGGCAGCGCGGGAATCGGCCCGGAAACGCATCATATTTCCTATTCAGCGCACGCAGGACGATCTCGTTCAGCGGCTAATCAATTTCCTGCAGCCCGGAACCTACATTCGTCCTCATTTTCACCCGATGAAGCACGCCACGGAATCTATTCTGATAATGCAGGGTAGCCTCATCTTTCAAACTTTTGATGATATGGGTGAAGTTCAAGAGCGCATCATCCTAAAAGCAGGAACGTTTAGCTGTTTAATTGATATTGTGCCGGGAATATGTCATAATTTTGTAGTAACGGAAGCAGACACCGTTATTGCGGAGTTCAAAAAAGGCCCGTATGATGCGGCAACCGATAAACAGTTTGCGTCATGGTCGCCCGATGAAGGCACGGAACAGGCGCGCGAATATTTACAAAAATGGACGAATGAGCTTTAAAAATACGCCTCAGCGCAGCTGGTGGGAGCGCGAAATTTTCAGCCACCCGCGCGACTTGATTATTGTTGGATCTGGCATTACCGGACTTTCGACGGCCCTCTTTTATAAAAAGCAGAATCCCGGGAAAAGTGTGATGGTACTCGATCGCGGCTTCTGGCCCACCGGCGCTACGGGTCGCAATGCAGGTTTTGCCTGTTTTGGCTCGGCCGGCGAGCTGCTCGACGATTTGAAACATGAAGAAGAGGCCGGCGTAAAAGAGCGGCTGCGCCTGCGGTTTGAAGGGCTCGAGCTACTCAAAAATGAGCTTGGCGAAAAAGAAATCGGCTTCGAAATGACCGGTGGATATGAGATCTTCGATTCAAAAAAAAATCCGCATTTTCTGGAAAGCGTTGAAAACTTGCCGAGATTCAGTCAGTGGGTTGAGGAAATACATGGCGTTGCCGATTCTTACGAGGTGCGCGACATTAACGGTTTTATATCCATTTTTAACGGTCTCGAAGGCTATATCCATAGTGGAAAGATGCTTCGCAGATTAGTGCAAAAGGTGTTGGATGCCGGGGTGGAAATTCGCTGGAATAGTGCGGTCGAACTTGCGGAGGCTAATCGAGTAGTTTTGAGTGACGGACTTGAGCTCCATGCCGGTGCGGTAATGACAGCGATAAACGGCTATTCCTCACATTTGCTGAACGAAACCCGCGTTAAACCCGCCCGCGGCTATGTTATGGTGAGCAATCCGCTCAAGAAAATGCCGTGGAAAGGTACGTGCCACTATAATATGGGCTATGTTTATTTCCGCGATTTAGGTGATAGATTGCTAATTGGCGGTGCGAGAGATGTGGATAAAGCGGGGGAAGAATCTACTGAAAATGAGATTAATCCGAAAATAAAGCAGTGGCTAATCGACTTTGTGAATGAGAAACTGGGCATAGATACAGACTGGAGAATTGAGCAGGAGTGGACCGGGGTGATGGGTTTCGGAGCCACAAAAACGCCCGAAATGAAAAAGCTAAGCAACGGTGTTTACACCGCCGCCGGTCTTGGTGGTATGGGAGTTGCTATAGGTATGAAAGTGGGCAAGAAAATGGCGGGGATTATTACAGGAAATGAGTAGACCATTAAATAAAGCCGGTCGCTTGTTGATGTATTGACGCACATAATCACACTTTCTTTTTTAAAAAAACTATTTCATCGGTCATCAAAAAAGGTAGATTTTTGTTCTGTGAACGCAGAGCTATACTACATGATTATTTTGATTTTGCATGAATTGCATAAAAACCGTTATAAAGACTGCATAGGTATGCGGTGGAATTATCGAATTTTTACACTATCATTAAGACAGTTAGAGTTTATCAGAAAACTTGGAATTACATATTGAGCAATCTTATGAAATGCTTATCACCCTGCATATTTCGCAAATAATAGTTGATTAAACGTATCGCCATGTCCTTCATGTAGATACATTATTTTAACTATAAGGTTTTATTCAACGCTTCGCACCGAGCGAAGCGATTCCCACTAAGTAAAATTTGCCTTTGGCCTGCTTAGTATGTTAAATGGTTTGCTCAACGTACTCAGGTACGTTTACGCCACTATTTTTCAGATGCCTTATCTAAAACCAAATTTCTTGGTGAATAATGCAGGCCACAATCTGAGTTTTTGAAATATTAGCTCCAATCGGGGATAATACCCCTTTATTAATGGGGAATACGGGTAACAGAGAAGATTTATAGATTACCGAATGTCGCTTTTGTAAATAAGCCTGATAGAGCATTCTTTGTTGTAAGCGTCATAAAAATGACAAATGGGTTAAAATTAGGCTTCAAGTCTAAAATAAATGAAATGGAGTATGGTATGGATTATGTATCTGGAATTAGGGCTAATTGTATATTTTTTGTTTCGACTTTAATTCTCATAGGTTGCGGATCTACAAGGTCGCTTAATGAAATGCAGATGGAGATAAGAAATGAATTTGTGCAGGGTAATTATGAAGAAATCGCCAATCGGTTGAGTGACCCTGAGGTTAGCAGTGCCTATAGAGAAAACAGCAGCGTTATCAGAGATTTGGAACTGGCTAATGCACAGCGAATGAACCGCAGGTTTGAAGAAAGCAATCAGGCTTTCGATCGCGCTGAATCTGAAATTGAACGTTTATTTGGTACAAGCGTAGATAGAAATATTCGTGCTTTTCTGGTAAACGACGGGCAGCTTGAGTATCAGGGAGAAGATTATGAAGACATTTATATAAATCTGTTTAAGTCTCTGAACTACATGCATCTGCGGGACTTTGAAGCTGCTACGGTTGAGGCGAGGAGAATGGTTTTTAAAATGGAGTCGGTTCAGGATCGTTATAGCGACCTGCTTGAGCGTATGGAAAACAGCGAAAGAGGCTCACAGCTGGAATGGAGTACCGGAGACCCCATGATTCAAAACTCTGCTTTGGGTCATTATTTAGCGGCCATTTTGTACAATGTTCAGAATCGTCCGGATAATGCCCGAATAGAATTCAACAGGCTTAAAGATGCATGGCAGGATCAGATGGGAATTAACCCGGATATTTATGCGGAGATGAGCGGTTTAGATGTTGTTAACGGGGGGAATTATAACGTTTTGCTGATGGGATTTGCCGGCAGAGCCCCAATGAAAGTAGAAAATACGCTGGAAGTTAGTGTGGGAAACGTCTACGGGAAACTGGCATATCCAACCCTTAACCATCATAATACGCGGGTACGCAGGGTGCGGGCTGTAGTAAATGATGAGGACATAATACCGCTGCACTTAATAGAAGATATGTCTACCGTAGCTACAGAAATATTTGAGATAAGACGACCAATAATCGTTGCACGGGGTACTATCCGGTCTGTTGCTCGGGCTGTAGCTGCAAATAGAGCATCTAGTGTTGCTGAAAACAGAGGCGGAGCTGTTGTAGGTTTTCTGGCACGACAAGCAACCAATGTTATGCAGCAGGAAGCCGAAACAGCTGATTTGCGCACATGGCAATCTTTACCCGGTAAAGCATTTTCGAATGTTTTGCTTCTGCCGGAAGGCACCCACAACATACGCCTCGAATTTATGGATGCCTTGGGAAATGTAATTCATACACAGTACTCTGAGGTTACGGTTGATTCAAGCAGCACGCTTGAGCTATCTGAGCATATGTATTTCAACTAAGAAAAGAGGTAACCAAATTATGTGCAATTTAAAAGCAGTTATAATAGCCTTCGTCTTTTTTGCAGGCCTTTTTGCGGCGAACACTGTAAATGCGCAGCAAAGGCTGGTGGTATTGAGTGGGGAAATTAAGCAGATTAGCGTTGTAGAATACGGTCAATCGGCGCTCGTTTACTCGTATACAGCTACAGGCCGCAGAAATACAATATCTTATGATGATATAATGATGATAGTTTTCGAAGACGGAACCACAGATGTCTTTAACAAAGCGGATCGCAATGTAACCCGACAAAGAGGTAGCCTGGTTCAGGAGCAGCGGGCTGTTGAATCGGAGCAAAACGAAGCTGCAAGACAAACAGAACCGCAAAAGGAAGTAGAGATTGCACCTGCCACAATAATTATATCTACTGGTACCGCCGCTTCGAGCGTTCGGCTTTCAAATGCCGGTGCAGGCTATGTTGAGTTAAAGGAAGTTACCAAGGTAGGAGGGCTTTATATGGCAACATTCGAGAACCTCAGCCCTGGTTCGTACGAAGTTAGAGTAAACTATCCCGAAAACTTTTCAGCTGGTAGAAATACCGTACAATCTCGCAATATTGTGGTGGAAGAAGGGAAACAAAAATTAGAAGAGTTCAGACCCGATGCAGATGAAGCCGAACCCGAATCCCAAGTAAGGCAGCTTACTGCTGTAGCGAGCGAAGGAGGTCGTGAAACTCAGGTACGGGCCGAACCAGCAATTCTTGAACCGGAGTCCATAAATCCATACAGAGATAATTTTTGGGGGTTTGGTTTAGCCCTTGGCTCTGGCGTAGATTATTTAGGAGCTAATGTCGGCTTATCATTTAATTACTACTCATATGTGGCTAACAATATGAGAATTACCGGGGGTATGAATTTTTACGTGCCACAGATACGAGATCAATTTGGCACATATTATGATGAAGAAGTATCCTGGTTATTTGAAACAAACCTGAATTTACACTATATATTTGCAAGGACTAACGAAATGAGATTTTACGGGCTCACAGGTCTTAATCTTACCAGTTTATTCGAAACTTTTGAAGGTTATGGGGATATAGAATCTTTGCTAAGTATAAATGTTGGTTTAGGTACAGATTTTTCGCTGAACTTTGCATCCTTATATATAGAAACCAAATATGGTAATGTCGGAACCTATTTTAACCAAGCTGTTATAAGCACCGGTCTGAGGTATAACATTAACAGAAGGTAATTGCAAGACGCTTGTGGAATCTGCCCGGGGAAAAAGTTGAAATACAATAACTCAACCTTAGTACTACCGCACCATATTGGTGCAATATTAATTGGTTTAGTAGCGTATTTTAATAGTCGGGATAGTTTAACTACTGCAAAACACATAAGCAATTTAGCTCGGCATAGGATTGAAAACCAGATTCTGAATCATGAGAAAGTGAACATTTGGTTGGATTAGATGCCGGAGTAAAAACAGAAGCGTGGCTTAGTTAATCCAAAATTATTTTTATAATTTTACACCGGGTAACCAATTTTGCGCATTATTACGTATCTGACTATCATTACATACATATAAAAAAATAGAATATCATGATTAATAAAATTAGCCTGTATTTACCGATATTTATTATTAGCATTTTCATGATTTCTGCCTGTGGACCATCACAGAAAGTAAGCAGGATAAGTCCCGATCAGGATACAGATTTATCTGGTCGCTGGAATGCGGGAGATGCGCGACGCGTATCAGATGAAATGATTGCGGATGTACTCAACAGACCATGGCTCGAAAGGTTTCAAAATGAGAATGGCGAGCGCCCGGTCGTAATTGTTGGTCGAATCCGCAATGAAAGCATGGAGCACATAGATACCGAGGTTTTCTCCAAAGATTTGGAGCGGGCACTGATTAACGACGGTAGCGTACGTTTTGTCGCCTCGAGCAGCGAGCGTGAGGCATTACGGGAAGAACGACAGGATCAGCAGCGGTTTGCTACTGAGGAAACACAAAGAAGGCTTGCTTCCGAACTTGGTGCAGATTATATGCTTATCGGTAATATTAACTCTTTAGTTGATCAGTCTGTAGATCGCAGGCAGGCCGCAATTTTCTATACTGTAAATCTGGAGCTCGTAGATGTGGAAACAAATGAAAAGGTCTGGATTGGCAATAAACGTATACAGAAAATGATTGAGAGAAGCCGGGTTCGGTAAATCTCCGATTACGTTTACTTTTGAAGTCTCTATCGAAGGTTAATCGGCAGAGTTATTATAAGGCTTTGTGAAAGTTATGCTTTTACAAAGCCTTATTTGTTTTCAAAAAGATCTTCTAAGCTTTTGTTAAATTATATTCTTGTGTACAAGCGGCCAAAATAAATGTTGGGTGATGTTGAGAAGATTGATTTATTAGGAGATAATTGGCTAATTATGTTGCATAAGAGGATCTTAAAGGCCACGAAGTTTTATTTAGGTAAGAAGAGGAAGGCGATAGACGGTTTTGCCCGTCTTCTTCCTTGGATCAAAAATAAAATCCTCGATTAGAGTAACTAA
>JAIULZ010000078.1 GCA_022565805.1 Balneolales bacterium | reverse complement strand
ATAGATTAACAAGAGAGAATCGTCTTTGTGGAAATAACCGTGTAAATAACTCAGGTGCTGTAGAATCAGCCGTTCGCAACAATTCTGTTAAATCGGTCTAAAACTGCTTTTAAATTGTCGAAATCGACCAGCCTCATAGCTTCTTCAAGATCTACCCAGCAAACTTTAGTGATGCCCTCTGCTTTTTCCGGGCTAAATTTTTTGGCCTCGGATGTCATGGCGAACCAGTAAGTAGTTTTAAAAAAAGCACCGTGTTTGTCTTCATAAGAATGGAAAGTGGTACCTAAGTCGTGGGTTATTTCGGGCGGTACAATGCCTACTTCTTCAGAGACTTCTCGCATAGCACAATTTTCAATATCCTCGCCCTTATTTATTTTACCTTTCGGTAAATCCCATTTTTGGTTGCGGTAAATAAGCAGTACTCGAGTTTTTCCATCTTTCTTCTTGTAAAGAACTCCTCCGGCCGCTGTAACCGGCGTAAATCCTTCTTCTAGTTTCTTTTGTGTGAGGTCTTTAGGGTTTTGTTCCTGCTCGAACAAGACTGTAGCCGATGGCTCCGATGAGATACTAGTTTCTGGATTACTTGTATTGCTTTTCTCTGCCTTCTCGAGACTTGAGGACAGCTGAGTACATACAGATTCTATATATTCCTTTGTTTCGGATGTAAGACTAGGCGTAGTATAATCGCGCAGCATGTGGATGGTATCGATTGCGAATCTTGCTGCTTTTAAATCTACTTCCCTAAGGTTATGAACCGGATTGGGTATTTCACCCAAATTTATTTTTGCAATGCGCTCATGTTGCTGAACTAACATCATGAATAGCAGTAGATTTTTTTTCTCAGGTGAAAGCGATTTGCCGTTAAAATTCATGGATTAATTCTAAGAATGATTTGATGAAAAATTATTACTCAGGAAATAAAAAAAACTAATATTTATAATACTTCCCTTAATTTAATTCTTTGTTGAAACGAGAGGAATAATGGTTTTATTTACGTGTACAAGAATAAAGCGAACCCGTATTTTTAAAATAAGAAAATCGGAGATGAAATAAGCGCATACAAAACTCTGTGATATAGTCTGAGATAAAGAGCTGTCATTTTATTATTTTATGGGTCTGTCAGTAACGTTCACCTTTGCGGGAAGTCGCCATTTATCAGCATTTTGGATTGTTCCAAACAATCTGCCAAAACTATAGTATCTGGTTTTTGTATAAACCAGTAATCGCTGATAATAAAGTTACAATACTTTTGCCGCATAATATCCGTGTTTGCAGATATTTGACAGCCAATAATAGAGTTTTAAGAATTTAAAATTGAATGTAGCCGTAATACGGCCTAACCCATATGATAACTATTAAACCGTTCAGAGCGTGGAGACCCGAACCACGTAAAGTAGAAGAAGTTACCTGCGTACCTTACGATGTGATAAGCACCGACGAAGCCAGAGAAATGGCAAAAAATAAGCCAGATAGCTTCTTGCACGTCATTCGGCCGGAAATTGATTTTGAAGAAGGTGTCGACGAGCATAAAGATGAAGTTTATGCTAAAGGTGCAGAAAATTTAAAGAAACTCCTTTCAAGACCTTTTTTTGATCAAGACCATGACCCCGCAGTATACGTTTATAAACTAACCTGGCAGGGTAGATCTCAGTCGGGGTTGTTTACCTGCGTAAGCGTTGAAGATTACGATAAAGACCTGATTTTAAAACATGAGTTAACACGTCCCGATAAAGAAGATGATCGTACCAGGCATATTTTGGAACAGCAGGCACATGCAGAGCCTGTAATGCTAACCTGCGAAGGTTCAGACAGCATCGAATCTGCGATTAATTTTATACAAACCAAAAGACTACACTTGTTTGAATATACTTCACCCGATGGTGTAACCCATACTTTGTGGAAAGTAGCCGACTATGAGCGACTGCAAGAAGCTTTTCAGGCAGTTGGTAAACTCTATGTAGCAGATGGGCACCACCGCTGTAAAGCGGCTTCCCGTGTTGTTGAAGAAATGAAGAAAACAAATCCTGATCATACTGGAAACGAAGAGTATAACTTTTTCCCGGCCGTTATTTTCCCTAAAGATCAAATGAGAATTCTTCCTTATAACAGGGTTATACATAAAGTAGAAGAAAATGTATTCGAGAAAATGAAGCAAGAGCTAAATCTGAAAGCTACAGCCGAAAAATCTCCGGCTAATAAAGGTGATGTATGCGCTTATTACAAAGGTAGGTGGTATTCTTTTACCCTTCCTGAAGTTACTGGGGGTAATGCAGCTGATGTAATTGATGCTGCCCGATTGCAGCAATTTGTGTTAAGTGCCTATTTTGGTATCGAAAATCCCAGAACAGATTCTAATATATCTTTTATTGGCGGTATTCGAGGTACTGCAGAGCTCGAAAAACTAGTCGATTCCGGTAAAGCAGATCTTGCATTCAGCGTATATCCGACTAGCGTGAAAGAACTTATGGATGTTTCCGACAACGGATTGCTAATGCCACCGAAATCTACATGGTTCGAGCCCAAATTACGCTCTGGTTTTGTAATTCATACGTATCATCAACAAGAGTTTTAGCAGCACGTTTTATTTCATATAAGAGTGAACATTTTTCACCTTTCGTACTGATTCGTCTTTCATTTATCAGCTTTATGTGGTTCTTGCTTTTTTTTAAACCGGAAGCTTAAATTTGCTAAATCATTGAATCCTCTGGTTTATGAGGGCGCTTTTGAAGTAATTATAATTTAATTCTTTACGGAGGGCTTAGTGAAACCGTTTTACCGCTATTATGCCTTAATGCAGGAATAAGATCTTTAAATAGATCATTTATGCAACGGTTTCGTTTTATCAGGCGTTGGAAAATTACATAAAACGGCTGTTACTCTAAGTTTGCTATAAAGGATAATTTGTGAGTAGTAAAACTGATAAAAAGGCTTCAATATCTTTTAAAATAATCAATCCTATAATATTGCTATGAGTCGTGCACATAATTTTAGCGCGGGACCTGCCGCGCTACCCTTTGAAGTATTAGAAAAAGTAAAAGAAGAATTTTTGGATTACGGCGGTGCCGGTTCATCCATAATTGAACTGAGCCACCGTGGTTCCGAATATGTGGAGGTAGACCGTCTGGCAAGAGAGCGCCTTGTTTCCCTGTTGGGCCTTGGAGATGATTTTGAAGTGCTTTTCCTGCAAGGTGGCGCTTCTCATCAGTTTATGATGGTTCCGTTTAATTTCCTCTCAGAAGGCGAAACGGCAGATTACATAAATACCGGAACCTGGTCTAAAAAAGCCATTAAGGAAGCGAAGTTATTTGGCAATGTTCACACCGCGTTTTCATCAGAAGAGTCGAATTTTAGTCGTGTTCCTACTAATGCAGATCTGAAATTTTCAGCCAATGCAAAATATGTCCACTTTACCTCAAATAATACTATTTTCGGAACGCAGTTTCCATCAGAGCCTGAGACAAATGGTGTACCTCTGGTTTGCGATGCTTCATCAGACTTTCTATCCAGACCGCTGGATGTAGATAAATATGGCCTCATTTACGCAGGAGCTCAAAAAAATGCTGGCCCGGCTGGTCTCACAATTGTTATTGTCCGGAAAGACTTTTTGGCAAAATCAAAAAAAGAGGGAATACCAACTATACTAAATTACCACACGCATGTGGGTACGATGTTTAATACACCGCCGGTTTTTGGAGTTTACGTTTTTGAGAAAGTGCTGGGCTGGATTCAAGGAAATGGCGGGCTTGCAGAAGTAGAAAAGGTAAATAAAGCAAAGGCTACTCTTTTATACAGCGAAATAGATCAAGATGATTTCTATACAGGTACTACAGAAGTGGAATCCCGCTCGCTCATGAATGTAACGTTTAGGCTTGGTAGCGAAGAACTGGAAAAACAATTCGTATCACAGGCGACAGCCCACAATCTTAAGGGCCTTAAAGGCCACCGGAGTGTTGGGGGAATTCGGGCGAGCATTTATAATGCGTGTTCAATAGAAAGCGTAAAGGCGCTGGCAGAATTTATGAAGGAATTCAGGGCTAAAAACGGTTGATTTCAGACCCAATACGCATTTATATAGAAAAAGCTTAAATAAGAAAACCTGGCGGATTTATACACCGTCAGGTTTTTTTGTTATGATATTTTCTAAATAAGCCCTAGTAGCGTAAGTAAATGGTCTATTCCTCGTGGTACTATAAGAATTACATATAACAGACCAGCAACGGCTCCGGCAATATGGGCTTCATGATTAATTTGATCGCTTGCTTTGCGATGCGCCCAGAAGCTGTACCCAATAAAAGCGAAGCCAAAGAAAACAGCAGGTATGCCAATAGGAATGAACAAAATATAAATGGGCTCCATCGGGAAAAAATAGATAAAGGCGAATAAAACTGCTCCAACCGCACCCGATGCGCCAAGACTCGCAAAAGAGGGGTTATTTCTATGCCTGAACAGACTCGGAATAGAAGACAGCAGTAGTGAAGCCACATATAACCCAATGAAATAGCCGGTGCCAATACTTCGCTCTACAACAGGACCGAAGAAAAAAAGAGTAACCATATTGAACAGTAAATGGGTCAGGTTAGCGTGTAAAAACCCAGAGCTTATAAGCTGGTACCATCTGTCTTCCCGAAAAACCAAATAGGGCCTAAGCATCCCAAGATGCTGCAGTTTAGGGCTCATATTCCAGGCATACCAGGAAATAGCGGTTGTAAGAATTATTATGTAGTACGTAATCCACATTGTATTTTATGGAAATAGAAGGCGTAATTGAAAACTATTTATTAACCTGAATTCTGGTTTCTATCAAAAAAAAATCATTGAATAGATAAGCTATGCTGCGATTTTGTTTTTAATCTGGCGGTTGAATGTGGTCAAATCATCTGGTTTTTCTGAGTGCCTCAAATAGTTTAATTATATTGCGCTATTGAATCGTTATGGCGCTGCTTTTTTTTAATAGACAGCAATGATTGGATGATTTCACAAACAGAACAATAAAGCATTTATGCATTAAAATAATTCAAAAAAACGGGTAATTATGAAATACGTTGTTTACTTAGCAGGGGAAATTCACTCGGATTGGAGGAATGAGCTAAAGGCAGCCGTAACCAAATCGGGGACAGATAAATTCATTACGTTTACGACGCCAGTAACCAACCATGATGCGAGCGATAATTGCGGTGTGCACATTCTGGGGCCAGAATCAGATTCGTTCTGGAAAGACCATAAAGGGGCGGGTGTAAATTCATTACGAACCAAGACGTTGATAAAACAGGCAGATATTGTTGTAGTACGTTTTGGCGAAAAATACAGGCAGTGGAATGCAGCATTCGATGCCGGCTTTGCCTCTGCACTTGGTAAACAAATTATCATAATTCACCCTCATGAATTTGACCATGCCCTAAAAGAAGTAGATGAAGCGGCATCTGTAGTTGCACGAACAAATGAACAGGCTGCAGAAGTACTAAGCTATATTGTAAGAGGGGAATTAAACTAACGAAATTTAGTTATAGGATTTAGGGTCGGTTTCATCACTTGAAATGCATGCCGAAAAGCCGTCTTTTAAAAGCTCTTGGTTCAGTTGTTTTCCTATAAATACAAAGCGATTTTTTCTTGCTTCATTCTTGTTCCATTCTCTGCCGAATGCACCTTGCAAAATCCCGAAAACAGATTGAAATACAAAAACACGATCTTCATGCGGCAGGTTGATAATCCCTTTCATCCTGTAAAGCCTGTTACCCATAAGCATATTTATCATATTAAGCCATGCATCCAGTCTTTCGAGATCCATACTGCCATCAAGCTCAAGGCTTAAGGAACTTACATCATCATCATGGTGATGGTGATGATGATCGGCATGCGTATGGGACTCCCCCGGTTTGGCAGACTCATTTGTTTTGTCGAAGTAGTGCTCAACTTCTTTTAGTTTATTGTCGTCTAAAAGCGATACGCCAAAAATGGAAGAAACCGGAACAGCGCCTTGGGTGGCATCGAGTATAGGCGCATCTTCATTTAAGCTTCTGAGCAGTTCTTTAGTATCGCGAAGCTCTTTTGAATTTACGAGATCTGTTTTATTAAGTATCAAAATATCACCGCAGATAATTTGCTGTCGTGTCTCTGTTGTTTCTTTTAATTGCATAACTACATTTCGTGCATCTACAAGGGTCACGATACCATCAAGCGAAAAATCTTTTTGTATGTGTATACTACTAAAAAAAGTTTGGGCAACCGGCACAGGGTCTGCCAAACCTGTTGTTTCTATTACTATTCGGCTAAACTTTGATTTTAAATGCTTTAGGCGCTCCAAAATTTCGAGCAGATCGTTTCTTACGGTGCAGCAAATACAGCCATTTTTCATCTCAAAAATGCCTTCTTCGTGATGTAGAACCAGCTCGTGATCTATACTGATTTTGCCAAACTCGTTTTGAATAACCGCAATATCGGTATGCTCCTTACTGCTAAGGATATGATTAAGTAAACTGGTTTTGCCCGAACCCAAAAACCCAGTAATTATAGTAACGGGTATGGTCTTTCGTTGTGAAGAAGTTTCGGGAGCAAGGCTTGCATTGGAGTCGGCTGTTGTCATTAATAATAAAATTTAAGCGCGAATAGTAAAACGGGAATGGTAAAAAAGTGTGCAGAAGAAAACCGCAGTATGCCATCTTATATCTCAAAATACAAGATTCATAACAGCGTAGTAGGTTCGCATAAAACGGGAATGCATTTCTGGTTGCAATAAATGAGGATAAACAACGGCGTAGTAGGTTTGTTGAGATGTTGAAGAAGGTATACCTTTGTAGCGTTTCCCGGGTTCGAAAGTATCGGTACGGATTTGATAAAGCACCATTTCATTTTGTTGAAGAATTTCGAAGCTAAGCAGATGATCCCTCCATTCTGCGTCGGCCAAATCGGGGTAACTAGTGCCGATAACATCATTTCGAATATTAAAAATAAAGTATTGGTCGGCCTCGCAGCTGGAGACCGTATCTGGTAATGTAATCTCTGAAAAACAAATTATCCAGGATTTCTGTGGTAGCTCGTCTCTGTATTTTTGGGCCGCCGCCACGTAACCCGAATAAGGTGGCAGATGTTTTTCGAATAGGAAATCACTTCGAATTAGCTCGGGTTTGAGAAGATGTATAAGCGCAATTCGAATTTCGTCGGCTGGTTTTGAGCCATATTTATCGGTGGGTAGAAATATGAGATAGATATAGGAAAGTGCAAAAAAACTTAGAATCACCCCGGTATATTTATAGCGTCTTTGGTTAAAATAGGAGCCAAGAAAATAAGCTGCAACACTTACAGTAATGCATAAGAGTATACCCCGAAATAGTGATAGCGGAGAAAACGAGAAGAGAAACAGCCATAACAAAACTGTCGCTCCGGTAATTGTAGCAAGCAGTATTCCTGGTTTAGAAATGGACCGGACCTGAGGGTCTGTTTTGTATGCTGGCATTAGGCTGTATAATATATAGTACTCTGCACTACTGGCCGTTATCTGGCAGGTTTCGTACTTTCTCCCAATTAATCTGTATATCTTCTATTTGCTGGCGAATATGCATAGGCTGCTGGTTAATATATCTATGAAAACTGCGAAATATAATTTCTGCCATATCAAAAGGGTGAGAAATATTATTCCTGTTAAAATAGGTATTTATCGGGCCTGCAGACCAAAGATTCCATTCATTAATATATCGCATTGCCATCGAGTCATCATCACCGGAAAAAGCAAACCGGACGAAGTCGTTTTCATTCAAAGACTTCATTTCGTTCTTCTTGCTTTCGCTATATTTTCCGTCTAAATAAAATACAGCCTGATGCACAGTGGCCGGAACATGTGCCTGATCACGATCTTTGCCACTTGTCGGTTCCGCTAAGAAAAATAGTAAACAGATACAGATTAAATGCATCAGCAGAATAAAGGAACCTTTATTACAACTTAAAGTACTGCCCATAAAAATATCTAAGATAATAATGGAATGCCAAAAATTACATCGGGTAAACTATTCAGTTTCTTTTATTTCAGAATTCTCAAGTAACCATGCGGCAAGGCTTTGCCCAACTTTTTCGGAAACTTCTCCAAATCCATTTAATATTGCATTGTTGTAGGTACGTACATACCACACACCGGCATGAGATTCTAAAAACGCCTGATGCTTACGCAGTGTATCTATTTCGGTATCTTTTGTTGAATACAGAGTAATGTACAGCATAATATTATCAAAAAGCTGGCGGAAATTATTCCTTAAACTTATGATTAGACTATTCACTTCCCGGTCGCTTATTTGCTGGTCTTCCGGATTTAACTGATTGAGGGTGAAAACCAGTATTGTAAGAACATCTTCGAGCGTTTGTACTGTAATTCGGACGGATTGTGATCTGCGAAGAATTTCTGAAATTACCTCTGCCCGCTCTGTTACATTTGTAGTTCCCGCTTCAATTTCGGTTACAAATAGCTCGAAGTCTCTGGCCGTATCCGGATCATCAAAATCTACAGGAGTGTTGTACAAATTACTCATTAACCGGGCTACATCAGGCTCACTCAGATGTTCTATGCTTCGTTGCGCATGATCCGAAAGTATATTTCGCCTCAGACTTTCGCGAATAATTGAGGCAAAAGCTTCTTTTTCGAAAGCGTCCAGAATTAATGAAGAGAAAATTTCATCATTTTGATCTGAGGTTAAATCTAAAACGATATCCTGTATAGTTGAAACAGCATTTTCGGCAAAGGCTGAGAAAAATCCCAGCTCATACAGCGTTTCGGTCAATTCGTCTATGCTTGCGTTTTCCTGAGCATAAACTGGATATTGCACAGTTAAGAGAATTAAAGACAAACATAAAAAGTAGCCCGAAAGCTTTTGTTTCTTCCCAATAGAGTATTTGACAAAGATTTCTTTTAGCATGAAGTATAATCGTTTCGCCTCAAAGTTATTATATGTCTGAAGGTCTTATATATCGTAAGTAAATGACAATATACTAAACGTAGTTAGTTTCCTAATTTAAAGGTCTTTAGGATGATTTCGAGGCTTGAAAACGTAATCTGCTCCCATATATTTGGTTAAATCTAAGCGGGAGGAGGGAAAATGTTTTTTTGGGAAAATTTTAAATTGCGGCTAAAGATTTAGTCTAACGGCTAAAAGTATCTTCAGAAATCTGCCGTATTTCGCCACTACGAATACGCTCAGGATCTCCAAGCCGTATGAAGTGCCCGAAAAGCGTATCATTTTCGGAGCTAAAGGTAAAAGTTTGGCTCTCTTCGAAGAACTGTCCATTTGGTCCAAATTTATGGTCTGGCCCAAACCAGCTGTTACCTGCCGTGTATCGGATGTTATAATCACCATCTGGTAGTCTAAGGTGCAGTTGGCGCCCAGCCCGTACGAATACAGTCATGGCTGGAAGCCTGTTGTCGCTATTAATTATCCGCACCAAAAAATTTCTGTCTGTTGTAGCCAGAAGCTCAAGCGGTGCGATTGCATCATCTTTAAAAAATAGAATTTTAGAACCATTATGCGGCAACATTTGAGATATCAGACGGTTGCCAATTTGGGGTTCATTTCCATGATTATTCATAAAAATAAAACCAAAAAAAAGTAATCCAAGAAGCATTGGCGAAAGCGTAGTGTAAAACCGGAGCCTTGAATCAGAAGGCGGATGGGTAGAACTGATACCACTGAATTCGTCCCGGTTTTTAACATATTCATACCGGTAACTGGATAAAGCCGCATAAACTTTATTCTGAAACTGTTGCAACGCATGCACACAATTTCTGGCAAGCTGCAAGGGGCTTACATGAAATCGGGCAACAACATCTTCATAATGCAAATTTAAAACTGCATTATCTCGGTTATAATAACCGTTACCACGCGTAATCTGTATATTTTTGATACCGGTAACAGGCCACCATCGCACCATGTCATGATATGTTTCGATGATGTAGAGCGGTGTTATGTAAAGCCTGCATGAAAGAGTACTTTTATTCCACTTATAAAGCCATAGTAGTTGGCGCGAGAAAAACCAGAATGTCCACATGTTGAGACCGAAAAAGAACAGTAGCACGCCAAAATTCCACTGTTGCCCCATTGATGCAAAAATCAAAAAAGTTGTCCAGGCTAGTAAAATGGCGGCTCTCAGGTAGTACCCTGTTGGCTGCTCTGTCTCTACGTAATAGTGATCGGTAAGGGTTCCGTTTTCACGCCTGAGCAGGTTTTGCCGAATAGATTCAGGAAGGTCGGAAAAATGTCTGTAACCCGATTGCAGGTTCTTGGTTGGGTCGGGTCCGGGGTCGTAATACGAATGACTATCATCCTCTTGTGTATAAGAGCTGCTTTGTTCTTCGGCCTGCGAATCATAGCTCTGATAATTTGATGTCGCTTCGCTCTGGCCATATCCGTGCTGCATGTCGTACAGCAGCTTTTTGTCCGGATCTTTAAGTACAGCCCATGCTTCATTTACATCCCGGAGCATTTGGTTTGCATGCTCCCAATCTTCAGGCTGCTTGTTCTGGTCGAACCTGTCTGGATGAATAATTCGACTTATACGAATATAGGAACGACGTATTTCTTTTGTATCTGTTCCCGGTTTTACCCCTAATATACCGTAATAGTCTTTCGTACTCATTTTCTCTATCGTTTACAGATTCTACTGAAACAAGGTTTAATTAACTTTTGAAATGATAAGCTACATCATTTATTAATGAAGAACCCGATGGGTAAAATACCAGAAATCTGCAGTAAAAGGTGCTCGCATTGTTAGTTACTCTTAACCATGCGTAATAAAAAAATGATTTCTTGGTAATATGATGCCTCGTGGAGGTTCTGCCAACTAAGTTTCCTTAAATGTATTGGAATGACTCAAATACCGATCTGAAAAAAATCACAATTTAAATTATTGCAAACTTTCAGACTGTATCATAAACAAACCTAAATGGGTATACATTCCTGAATGTAAAGCCAGACTAAAGCGGTTGAGGTATGCTTTGCAAAATCTGTCTTCCGTTTACCTTCTTTTGTAGATCAATAATGAAAGTTTCTCGAAGTCTTAACGAAGCTACGGTTAGTTGATGAGATATAAGAGTAGTCTAGCAGGAGTGCAATAGTTTTTTTCTAAGGGTAAATCCCAAAAACAAATAGGGTGCTGTATTTGTTCTTATGCGGATTGAGTTTTAGGCTAAAGCTTTCAGATGCTGTTTTACATAGTAGACAGGGGTTTATCGGTTATATCTCCTTGGAAAAGCATCTCTTTCGAATGTATTCCTGAGTATTTCAGACATAGCTTCAGCATCCTTGAAATTTGAATACCGGCCAAAAAAAACACGGTACCAGATATCACCAGTTTCTTCGTCGCCTTCAACAGCAATAAATGCTGGCTCGAAGCCATCGCTATGCCATTTATTTAGCGTTCTTTCGGCCATGTACCGATTTCTATTAGCTGCTACCTGAACCGTAAAGTTACCGGTATCGCTAATAAGTTCCATGTAGGAAGGCTGAGAAGAACGTGGGGGCGCCTGCGGCGGAGGTGGAGTAACGGGAGCCTCAGGTGTGCTAACTGTGGTATCCACAAATTCTTCTGTTTCTGCTTCAGTTTGTGCGTCATTTTCAGTATCGCTTTTACAGCTTATTAAAAAAATACACAGGCTGCTTAGGATAACTAAAAATTGGAATAATCTCTTGTTTTGCATGGTGTTAGCATTAAGTACACGTTCATTTGATGAGGGTGTTTTGAACAGATTCGGATGGTTAGCAGGATACAGACGATAAATTTATATTTGCTTCAATTTACATATTCTTTTCAAATGTAGCCAACATCACAATGAAATACTATTATTAACCAGTATTAATCACCTCAAGACAGGGTGTTCACCAATTAATACGGCTTAATGATTTAAAATAGTGCTTTCAAAGCTTATTTTTTTACTTTGATGCATAGCATTGTAGTGTCGTCGACAAGCTCGTAATTGCTAAAAGTTAGCACAAACTGTTTTACGGTTTCGGTAATCTCAAACGCCGACATCGTATCAGTATCCAAAGAGTTAATGTAGGTGATTAGTTTTTCGAAGTCCATTCGTTCGCCCGATGGGCTGTACGCTTCAGCAAGACCATCTGAGTATAGAAAGAGTACGTCGTCTTCTTGCAGGCTTACCTTTGTATTTTTAAATGATACCTCGGGAAGCATCGCAAGCGGAAATTTTGGTGAGAGAAGTTGTATAAATTCAGATACACCGCGACGCTTTAGAACCGGCGGGCAATGGCCCGCATTAGATATGGTTAGTTGCATACTTTCCAAATCTATAGAGCCAATCTGGCAGGTTATGAACGTTTGCTTGTCTGTTTTACTAAAAAGAATAGGGTTAATTGCGGATAAAATCTCGGCTGGATTATCTGTGTTTATACGGCTGAGTAGCAAGCCACTTGTAAATATGGCATTGAAAGCCGATTGCATGGCTTTCCCCGACACATCTACAACAGCAAAGCTAAGAGTCTTAGGATTCTTTTGCGGCGAAACGATGAAATCGTAAAAATCTCCGCCAACTTCATAAGAAGGAACAAAAAAGCCTGAAATATCGAGTCCGGCTACATCGGGAGCCTTATCGGGTAGTAATGCAAACTGAGACTCTTTTGCGATAGAAAGCTCTTTCTCTGAACGTATCTGTCGCTGTAGTTTTTGTTCATATTCGGGAGAATAGGCCCGGGCAGAGTCTATGGTTTCGCCGCGTATTGCAGCATATAGCCCGAAAATAAAAGGGATTAGCAATACGCCGCCCAAAATCCATCCTTGAGCTATCATAAAGCCGCTTTCTGAGCCATAAAAAGTGAGCAAGCGAAAACCAATAATTAAAACGAACCAGGAAAATATAGCGCTTACGATACCAAAGAAGCGGTATGCAATTACCACAAACAGACTCAGGGATACAAAGATAAGGGCTCTTTGCAGACCGTGCCCGTTCGTTTGAAAAACCGGAAGCAGAAAGTAAAGTGTAGCAGCTGCAATAACTATGGTAATTGCCATCCTTACAGCCTCATTCCGGAAAGTAAAAGCACTAATGTTGTAAATAACACCAACATGCGCAACTACAAAAATCATGGAAGTGAGCCACGCATTAAGCGTAATTGTAAGCGATGGAAAAAGTGATGATGGCTCGCGGAAAGCAATAAAGAGGCTGTCGCTCTGGAAGATAGTGAGATTAAAGCTGATACTTAACACGGCAATAATCCCAAAATAAAAACCAGCAATGCCATAGCCGGCAAGAATACCGCCACCCACTTCTTTTTTAAATAAACTTAGCTTCCAAACGGCATCTATTACTGGTATTTGCCCGCTGTTGAGTTCACGGGATAGCGATTCCCAGGCTACGTAAGCGAAGGCAGCATAAAAGCCAAAAATGCTGGCAAAAACAAATTGCTGCAATAAATCCAGAATTACAACATCCGTTGAGAAAAAGCGGTAGTATGTGCCAGAGAGAAACAGTATCTGCCATGCATATTGTGCTATTGTTACACTGCTAAAAATAAATAAGGCGCGCTTCCACTCCATTCGACCTCTAAAAATCTGCCTGATAGAGGTGAAAAGAATAATCAGCAGGAAAAAACCAACAAGCAGTAATAGAGCGCTTGTGCTTAAAATCTCATTTCCGGGCGGGCTGCCTGCATCTTCTGCAAACTTAGCCTGAAACTCCCTGATTTGGAAGAAAGTACTGTCTGCGTGCGGGCTTATATACGAAAGCAGGAGTGTTTCGGGTCCTGGTACAGAAGGGTTTATCCGCTCGAACCGGACCTCACCTGTAGAATCGAGCAGGGTATCATGATAAAATAGAGAAGGCACAGAAGAACCGGTTTCCGGGTGGTATAGCAAGCTTTGTTCTATTTCCGGATAAACTAGTCTGTAGTTGCCGAGTTGGTATCCAAAGACCTGCTCGATTATCTCCCGTGTTACCGAAACGCTTGTTTCAGCATCTATGCGTGTATAGTTTCTCTCTGGGTGATTCCGGTAACTTACCACAAGACCTTGGTTGTTAATACCGGCAATCGTAAAGCCAATACGCTGAAAAGTGGATTCTAAACCGCTAATAAGATCGGGCTCTTTATAGGTCGTTCCAAGAACAACACGCCAACCGTTAATAGGTACATTATTTCGGTTCAGCTGGTTTGGTGTGTTGAGAACCGGAGATTCGGAAATAACGCGATCGTACAGGCTAATGTCCTGAAACCGGATAGAAAGAGAATTAAATCCGGTTTCGGATACCCCTAGTTGGTCATTTATACCGGTTACTATTGTTGCTGCCTGTTTCGGAGTATGGTTTATTCTGGAACCGGCATTAAAATCAAAAGAAGTTCGAAGAAATAAGAATATAATAATGCCAAATACCCCTAAATAGGCAAAAAGGAAGGACGGCTTTCCTATTACGGCAGGTTTATTAGGCATAATTGCAAGACCGGATTTAGCCGGCAGGGTAGTTGGTATTTATGGGCAGGGCGTTAAATTGCAAATTCCAGAGAAGCTAATATACGAGCTAAGAGCCTTAATGCAGGCACTTTTTAAATTATGATGTATCACCCGGTTTTATTTTAGCCTTCTTATGTGAAAATTAAATATGCGTAAAAAACTTTCAAATTACGCCCAACGATATTTGCTTGGATAGTATACGCAGATTTAGACAGATGTTTCAAAACCCGATAAACTGATAGCATGAATCAAAAAAAGAGCTGATTCAAGTATAGAACCAGCTCTTTGAAGAGTGTTGTTAGTTTTTTTGTGTTCGCTAAACAAGAAAAGTTTCCCGCCACTGCGAGACACGGTAAAAAAGAGAAAGGGTTTAGTTATCGGCTTCCTTCTCTTTTTTAATTTGCTTTAACTCTTGCTTCAGTTCTTTTATACGATTCTCTTTTTCCTGAAGCTCATTTTCGGCTTCATCTATATTATTCTGTATTTCATCAATTAGCTTTTGGCCTTTTTTATTTGGCTTAAAATAGGTTTTATTATCTGCATACTGCAAAATCTGATTGCGGATTTGTTCGCCTTCTTTACGAAGCTTAAAAATCTCGGAGTTGATCTGCTTCTCAGCAGTTGCCTCCGCATAAACCGTATTAGCCGCATTACTTGTAGGAGAAATTGAGGAACGATTCTTGCGTACGGCACCATAAAAAGCGTCGCAGGCTTCGCGGTATTTCGTCCAGATCTTGTCTTTTTGCTTTATGGGTACGAAACCAATTTTCTTGTACTTCTCCTGTAATTCTTTTACTTCAGTTAGAGCTTCATCAAGATTTTCAGTTTCTGAAAGCTCCAGAATACGTGCAACAATATCTCTTTTCTCTTTTAGGTTTTGCTGTTGCTCGTTTCTTTCTTCCTTAAATTTGTTACGCCTGGCTTTGTAAAAAGCATCCATAGCTTTACGGAATTGCTTCCAGCTACTATTATTATGCTTTTTGGGAACAGGTCCAATATTTTTCCACTCTTCCAGGAGTTCTTCCATTTTCCTGGCACCGCCTTTCCACTTCTCATCGTCGGTAAGTTGCTCTGCTTTAGCTATAAGAGCCTGTTTTAATTCCAGGTTTTTTTGTTCTTCAGAGCGAAGCTCGTCCAGATTTTCATCCTTATAGGCATTAAATTCATCAGAAGCCTTCTTAAACCGATCCCAAAGCTCATCATGCTGTTGTTGAGGGATGTTTGCAAGATTTTTCCAGTCGTTGTGGAGCTTTTTAATGATGATAGATGCTTCCGCAATACTCTCATGGTCTTTAAGCGACTCGGTCGTGGTAATTATTGAAAGGCGTTTCTCGATAGAGCGGTCCATTTCTACTTTGAACACCTCATCATGATCTACCCGCATCTCAAAAAATTGCTCTCGGGCTGCGTTTAATCTGGCCCAAAGTTCATCGTCTTTTTCTCGTGGAATACGGCCTATTTTTTTCCAGTTGCGTAAAAGTGATTGAAGCTCTGCTTCAAGTGCATCCCAGTCTTCTGTATTTGGCCCGGATGTTTTAACCAGATTTTCGATTTTTTCGAGAGTAAGAAGTTTTCCGGCAAGGTTTTCTTCTTCCTTTTGACGCATGGCCACCACGTATTCTACGCGGTTTTCTTTAAAAATTTCCAGAAGCTCCTGTAATTTTTTTTCTTGCTCAGCTGGGCCTTGTTGCGGGAGTTGTTTAATATTCTCAAACTTACGAACTACAGAATCGACTTCATTTTTAGCTGCCCATTTCTTGTTATCTATTATAGATTGGAGCCTGTTCAAATATTCTTCGCGTTGCGCAAGATTTTGTTTTCGACGCTCCTCCTGCTGTTTTTGGTACTCAAGACGACGGTCTTCGAGTGTTTTTCCAACGGCATCGAATTTATCTTTCAGCTTATAATAGTCGATATGGTCGAAGTCGGGTCCTGCTGCCCACTTAGCCTGAAGTTCCTGATAGGTTGCCGATGCGTTGCGCAGGTTGCGAACTTCATCGAGTTGCTGAGCTTGCGAAGTAAGAGAAGCGTAGAAATCAGCTGGTTCTGGCTCGGTCTCGGCCTCATCTTTCGATTCTTCGGCAGAGCCAGAAGCATCGGAATTTTCTACTGCTGTAGCCGCAGGCGCTTCTACATGATCATCGGGAACAATTCCCTTATCAGTTTCAGGTTCTTGTTGTTCGCCTGGTATAGTTACAATAAGGCTGGCTAGTTTTTCCCGAACACGTTTATTGAGATTTTCAAAGTCCCCAATTGCATCTGCTTCCGAAAGCATTTGATGAACTTTATCTATAAAATTATCTGAGGCAGTAACGTCCAGGTTTTCCCCCAGACTTTCTAATTCACGGCCAACCTTATCTTCAAGCATTGCAAAAGCGGCCTTATAATGGTCAATGCGTTCCTGCATATTCTCGGTATTCAGCGATTCTTCTAGAACGCGACCCGAAAAGATGCTGTTATTTTTTTGTGTTAGAGCCCCCTCTGCAGAAATGAAGCAATATTCGTTTTCAAACAGGTGTTTACTCGATTGGTTATTTTCGGTCTGCATGCTAATCGTTCTTTGAATTTAAACGCCTCAGGGTTTTATACCCGGTAACCGGCACTGGCTTTTTATTAAAAATGTATAGAAGCTCAATTTATTAAATTCATATCATTTATTTAATAAAAATCTTTTTCAAAAAAATATGCCAAAAATAAGCCGGATTTAAGTTTCGCGGGGCTAATCTTTCTTTTTCATAAAGGAGGCAGCCACTCTCATATTTAGCTTTAATGGTGCTAAAGCGCTCATTTTACTCATAATATTTAGCTGACGTGTAGTAGGTGCCAACATTTTATTCGCAGCTAAAGCGGTAAGACCCGTTGCCGCAACTTCGTCGGCTTGTTGAACCTGCCTTACGGGAACAGCATTTTTGTCGGCACGGGCAACTTCAAAAAACTCTGTTTCAACGGGTCCGGGGCATAAACTTGTTACATGCACACCCTTATTTTTAAACTCGTACCAAAGAGCACAGCTAAAGCTATTGACATAACTTTTGGTAGCCGCATATACAGCAAAATATGGGATAGGGGTAAAACCCGCCATGGAGGCAACGTTTAAAATGCCGCCAAACTTCTTTCGCACCATAGCCTCAGAAAATAAGCGACTAAGTTCTGTTAATACACTCATGTTTAATGTGGCCATTTGGCTATACTCGCCCGCATCTGTGCCTAAAAAAGAGCCCTGAAAGCCAAAACCAGCATTATTGATGAGTATATCTACGTTTATATCTCTGCTCATAATCGTTTCATGCAAAATGGTAGATGCATTAGCCTGGGTGAGGTCGGCTGGTATTACAATAGCTTTAATACCATACTTTTTGTCGATTTCAGCAGCAAGTTCTTCTAATCTGTTTACTCGGCGGGCCACTAGAATGGGCGTGCAATCCATAGCGGCTAGCTGTAAACAGAATTCTTTGCCTATTCCGGATGAGGCGCCTGTTACCAAAGCTGTGCGGCCTGAATAAAACGTATTTGACATAAAACAGTAGATTAATAAGATTAATGTTTTGATGCTGAGTAAACAGCTTTTTCTTTACTTAAAATGTAGGAATGAAATTTTTCGTTTAAACCAATTTCGATATTTCATTTTTATAGTTTGTTGAATAAATCCTTTTTTCAAGCAAAGTGCAGGTATGAGATTTACCTGATTTTTCCTCCGGTAAATCGCATTAAGTTATAGAACAGTTTAAAGGCTTAATTTGGCGCTCAATGAAAAATTTTTATTTTAATTAAAATAAAAAAAATAATTTGATGGATATTAATGGGTTAAACTAATGCTTAAAGGTACCTTTAAGAGGATTATATAGTATTCTTTAATGTTTTGTTGTATGGTGGCAGATAATGCTAGTTTCATAGAAGGCTTTGCAAAACCACTCTTTTGCCCGCCTTCTTCCTTGGAGCAAAA
>JAIULZ010000077.1 GCA_022565805.1 Balneolales bacterium | reverse complement strand
GTGGTTGGGTTGAACGGGTTGGGATAGTTTTGATTAAGGGCAACAACCTGTGGTAGCTCTTCCGTTGGTACGGATGTGGTAGTCATGGTAATTTCCAGGGTGAAGCGCTCCTCACTTTTTTCGTCCTGGAACATTACCGGCGAGTTTCTTTCGGCAACCCTTTCAATTGCTGATACCTTAGAAGTTCCTTCGCTATTCGGGCTGTGCTCGAAAGTGTAAGAATCTATAAGGCGAAGATCAAGCTGTTCGCCCGTGAGATGATCTGTCAGGTAGACCTTCCAGTCATACGGCAGCGCGTCGAGGTCGTTCCAGGTTAACGTATGCGCTTCGGCTACCGAGGAGTTGATACCAACAGGAATGATATATTCCGTTTCGCCAAACATCCTATTTTCGACCATCATAAACGAATTGTTGCTGCGCGTGTAGATATGCGCATAGCGGTCGGTTAACGGCGCCAGCTGATATGCATCCCGGCGGTCGACACCTGCTGCAGCGTCTTCCCGGAATACAACTGCCGCGTAATCACCTCGGTCGGCAGCTTCCAGATTAAGCTGTACGAACGGAACTTGTTCCGGAGCATCATAGAGCTCGGCACCGTCTGTAGCAATATCTGATTCCGATATTCCGAGAGAACCGCCGGCATCATCAAGAACCTTTACCCAGCCGCCCTGATGCGATGCGATAAGCGTGTTGGGGTTTATAATATCGTCCGGTTCAGTCGGTGCACCGTTAATCAGGCGATAGGCATCGAGAGCAGAGTCGTACATATAGAAAACATCCGAAAGATTACTATTTCTATCGTCATCCGTTATTGAGGCCCAGTTAAGTGAACTGCTAAACGGATTTCCAACCAAATGCCAGCCGTCGTTTGCAGAATCGCCGCTATCGGTATATGAAAGGGTTAGCGTAAGATCGCCTGTATTCGGGGTGCCGTCGTATAGCAATAATTTCGGGAAAGGATCATCTATTTGATTTCTGTTATCATCTGCGTAGACGTACACAAAAGCAGCCCTGCCGGCGCTGGCTTCAATATCCGAAACCGTGCCAAAGCGGTTGCTCGCATTGGCAGGACTCTGGTAACTTTGGGTAGATTCACTATAAATCAAAATATTGGATTCGCCAAGTGGATAGTCTGCCCCTGAAAAACCTTGAGTCCAGATACTGGAAAGCACCTGACCATAACTTGCATTTTCTGCAGGAGTTGTAAGAATGCGGAAACCTTCAATTCCAAGAATACTGGCGGCAAAAAATGGATCTACGCTCACCACAACATCCGAAATACCAATTTGCTTCGAAGAGCCGCCTCCACCACCGCGCTCTGAAGACCACGAAATAGTAAAGCTATCGCCTTCTGGAATGGTGAGTCCCGAGACCTGTACATACTGCGTGGTTTCAAGATTTTCTTCGGTAGAATACATTAAACCAGCCACTTCACTTCCGTTAACTTCGACTGACCAGACGGGAGAACGTCCCTCGTCATCTCTTTCGACCCGGCCCGTGTAGTTTACAAACAACTCGGTAATCTCCTCTCCGGTATCATTACGAAGCTCGAGTGTTGCTGTAAAAGTACCTGTTCCACCGGTATGCTGAAAACCAAGCACGCTTGCGTTTCCTCTGAGTCCGCCCCCTGTACCTGTACCCCAATTTCCTGCATAAGACTGATTAGAAACAGACCAACCATCCGGCAGGGTTTCTGCGCTTTCAAAATCACGAAACTGTTCGAAATACGGATCAGCGGTAAGTGAGGGTGGAGCTTCGCTTACAGAACCTGAGACCGATAGATCCACAGCTTCAGCCCCGCCACCGGCAAGCGAGATCTCGCCGGTATAGTCTCCAACATCCAGACCATCTGCCAGCCTTACATAAAGTGAACGGTCTGTAAATCCACCATCCGCATATACTAATTGACCAGAATCAGTCCAGCTTGTTTCATCAAAAGAAATCTCAAAATTATCGGGTGCAGTTACGGTAATTCCTCCGGCTACCGGATCAAGATTCGTTCCAGAAACCAAGACTTCTTCTGAAACCGATGGGCCGCTTCCAAAAATATAATCCAAACCTGAAACTTCGGTTTGATTAAGCGTTAACTCTGGCATCCCGCCTTCAAATATTTCAATGTCGAATACGCGCCATTCCCGGTAACTACCCGGCTCATAATTATATTGAAAAGCTACATAAACAGACTCGGAGTCAATCCCACTTAAATCCACATTCCCGGATGCAGTAATATTCTGTGATGACTCGGGCCGGTTGAAATTAAGTTCGGTCCATGTAAATCCGCTTGGATCGCCAATACCAGGGTAATCGATGGAGTACCAGAGCTTTAGAAAATTATCTTCATTATCTGAGCCAAAATTAAACCAGGTTTCAAAACGCATGGTTTCATTTTCGGTTTCTGTTAGGTCAAATCCGGGTAAAATGAGCCAGCTATTTTCCACAAAGCCCGAGTTAAACCCATTTATTCTTGCGTAGGTTCGGCCACTAGCTGAGCCTTGCTGCCAGTTTCGGTCACCGGAAACCTGAAAAGTATATACACCACTCAAATCAGACTCAAAACCTTCTTCATAGGGTAGAGTAGCGGTAAGCGGAGCTTCAACTTCGCCGCTTAAACTTACTGTGGCATTATCTGCGCCGCCTCCTGAAATGGTAACATCGCCAGAAAATGAACCTTCGTCCAAACCAGTAACGAGACGCACAAAAACCGATGTATCCGCTAAAGCATTTTCTGATGCATTTACCGTAAGACTGCTGCTAAAAGCAACATCATCAAGAGAAACCTCAAAATTATCGGGAGCTGAAATCGTGATTGCTGCATCTGCAGGATCTAAATCAGCACCGCTTAAAGTAAAAAATTGCGATTCTGAAGGGCCGCCTTCTACGGTACTGTATAAAAAGTTAGATAAACTTGATGGCGAAGCAGATAATGTGGGTGAGCCATCTTCAAAACTAGTCCACTCGATGTTATCAATTACAGTTTGCCTGTTTGTAGTAGTAGTTCCAACATTTTTGATTCTAACTGTTACATTTCCAGCTGTATTTATATTATCGGCTGTGAAAGTAAAAACTGTTTCATCATCCACTGAGGAATCACCAAAAACAGGCGATACCGCAACTTGTTCACCGTTCACTATTAGCTCAAGCTGCCTGGCAGCAGCGCCTGTAAAAGCTTTTCTATATTGAAAAGAAAATGAGCCAACACCTCCCGGAATTTCGGCTTCGAGAAAACTGTCGCTTGCCCTTCTAAGCATTAAACCTTCATCATCAATAGGGAAAGTTCCTTCATCACGGGAATGTCCAAAAGTCCATTCAAACCCTTCATCACCAACGAAGCTACCATCAAGATAACTGCCGGTTGCAGTAGAATTTTCAAAGGTTTCAACTCCCTGAGCATTTGAGTTAATACTAAAACCCAAAGTGATGAATACCACCAACAAACCCGTAAGCCAATTTCTAATTCTGTATTTATTTCTCATAAGTTCCCTTCATTTTTTCTTTCAAGAATAAGCAATCTGATTGCGGATGATATCTTGCAATAGGTTTTTATATCATTTTATAAATGCAGCCACACAACAGATTTAACGTAATTAATAAACTACAAACTAAGCTATTTGAGACAAAAGGCAAACCCGGGATCAGATCAGCCAATTACAACTTACTTAAGTTCAATGACTTAATATTTTTTTACACCAAAAGGGGGATGGTGTTGAGTGTTGAGTGTTGAGTGTTGGGTGTTGGGTGTTGGGTGTTGGGTGTTGGGTGTTGGGTGAAAAAAAATCACAATTCACAATTCACAGTTAATTATTTCTCAGTGTGCGATAATATTGATGGATGAACTATTTAATAAGCCCTTGTTTCTTTTGTTTTAAAAGTGATTAAAAAAAAAGGCGTACCGGTAATTACCGATACGCCCTTTGAAGCCAAATAATCAGTTTTGGTTTACTTAATCAGCGTCATTTTTTTGGTGAAGGTGTGGCTACCTGCCTGCAGGCGGTAGATATACACGCCGCTCGCCAAACGTGATGCGTTGAACGACAGGTTATGCGTACCCGCATTTTGGGTTTCGCTGACCAGTACCGCCACGCGCTGACCCTGAATATTGAATACTTCCAGTCTTACATCTGCCGTTTCGGGCAGATCGTAGCTGATTTGCGTGGTCGGGTTAAACGGATTCGGGTAGTTTTGGCTGAGCGCAAAGGTTCCCGGCAGACCATCTAAAGGCACAGAGGTTGTTGCCGTAGTAATTTCCAGCAAGAAGCGTTCCGGACTCGTGTTTTCCTGTGTCATTACCGGTGATGTTCTTTGGGCAATGCTTTCGATGAGGGATAGCGATGCGCTAGTTCCGCTCTCGGGACTGTGCTCAAAGGTATACGAGTCGGTTTCGCGCAAGTTTATACGTTCGCCGGTCATTTGATCGGTGAGGTACACATTCCATTCGTACGGCAGAGCGTCCAGATCATTCCAGCTGAGGATATGACTTTCTGCAATAGTTGAGTTTATACCCACCGGAATGAGGTACTCGCTTTGTGTATACGGCAGGTTTTTAACCATGAAGTACGAATCGCTGGTACGGGTATAGATATGCGCATAACGGGAGGTCATGGGCGAAAGCTGATACGCATCGCGTCGGTCTAATTCTGCAATAGTATCTTCTCTGAATACCACCGCCGCATAGTCTCCGCGGTCGCCGGCACTTAGATTCAGGCGTACAAAAGGAATTTGATCCGGATTTGTAAAAAGCTCTGTGCTGCCTGTAGAAATATCAGCCGGGGTTATTTCGAGCGTGCCTCCGGCATCATCAAATACTTTTACCCAGCCACCCTGATGCGGAGCAAGCAGACTGTTTGGGTTTTGAATATCGCCCGGTTCTTCCGGCACTCCGTTAATCAAACGATAGGCATCTATTTCAGAATCATAAATATAGAAAATGTCTGATATGTTGTCATTGCGATTGTTCGCGGTAATGGAGCCCCAGTTCAGCGAGCTGTTATACGGGTTGCCAACCATATGCCAGCCATCTGAGCCCGGATTGCCGGTATCTGTGTACGAAAGATCAAGGCTAATATCACCAGTATTTACAACTCCGCTATAAAGCAACAGCTTGGGAAACAGTTCATCTATTTGATTTCTATTTTCATCGGCGTAAACAAACACAAGGCTTGCCTTACCCGCGCTGCTTTCCGTATCGGAGGTTGTACCCATTCTGTTGCCGGCCGATGTCGGGATCGGGAAAGTTCTGGTAGTCTCATCGTAAATGAACACGTTACTGCTACCCAAATTGTAGTTGGAACCCGCAAAACCTTGTGTCCAGATATTGGATAAAACCTCACCATAGGTTGCGTTTTCGCCTGGTGATGCCAAGATGCGGAAGCCCTGACTGCCAAGAATACTTGCCGCAAAAAACGGGTCGGCACTTACTACTACATCGGAAATCCCAATTTGTCTGGCTGTGCCGGAACGCACCGGAGTATTGGAATCCCATTCGATAGTAATCATATCGCCATCAGCAATACTGAGCCCCGAAACTACTCCGGTTTTACTAGACTCAAAACCGTCGCTTGTAGAGAAGTTTAGCGCGGCAACCGGATTTCCGTTTACTTGTACCAACCAATCGGGTGTATTTGATTCATCGATTCGTTCTACGCGACCGGTGTAGTACAAATACAGATTATTGATTTCGTTTCCGGTATTATTTACCATTTCGAGCTTTGCCGTAAACCTACCCGTATTTGAGCTATGCTGGAAACCAAGTACGCTGGAAGAACCTCTGAGGCCGGCTTCTGTACCGCTGCCCCAATCGCCATTGTAATTGGTGCTGCCTTCGGTGCCGGTACTAGACACCGACCAGCCACTTGGCAAAGTTTCGGCACTTACGAAATCACGGAATTGCTGCGTATACGGTTCTGCGCTTAGTGATGGCGGACCTTCGCCAGCATCTTCGCCGCTGAAATACACATTGGTTACAAAGAGCGTAGCCTGCCCCGTAGGCGTACCAGACAAAATGAGCTGAGCCAGGTTTGAGCGGTTTAAAAGACCCGTAAAATCCGACATAGGAATTTGAAGGCTATTCCACTCCCCTTTTGTAAGGTTTGTGAAAGTGATTTCATGCTCTGAATCATCACCGCCTAACTCTCCGCTTGGTCCAAAATCGACCAGTTTAACACGAACAACATCCATATTAGGAGTCCAGACATCGATGTGGAAGAACTCCATTTCAGAGGCATCAATCTGGTTGGTAACGGTTTCAATACCAACAAAATTCAGTGCTGTGTACTTTTTCATGTTGTTTCCGTCGATAGTTACTTCTTCGAGCACAGCTTGAGACCAGGGCGTTCTCCAGGTGTCTACAGGCACATCATCAAAGACATCGGCGAACATGCTTATTACACTACCGGCATTTTCTGCTGGAGTTGGAGCTGCTACAACCGGAGCAACTGGTACCGGATCGGGATCCGGATCCGGATCTCCGCCAGCTTCAGCTAACATTAACGAGACATTATCAATAAAGACATTCGCATTGCTAAGACCCATTTCGAAGCCCAGCTTCATCGCATTGTACTTCTGATTGATTACAAAAGTCGTTTCGTAGGTTTCCATTGAGGTAGAAAGATTAAAATCGGCTATGTTTACTGCCGCAAATCCACCGCCTTCCTCTCCAAAGAATGAACGTAGTTGACGCCCGTCTACATCCGACCTGGCATCGAACTGTACCTTGTAGCTTTCACCCACTTCCAGTGCTTCAAGTTGCTGTGCTGTTAAGATCTGATTAAGCTGAATGTGCCATATCTCGCCACCTGCGCCTGCTATATTGGTTATGGTAGCTTCGCCATCTACAGCCGCAATCGTAGCGCTAACACCTGCAAAATCTGCCACAAATGGAGTCCATGATGCGAGACCTTCGTCGAAATCACCATTTATTACAATATCACCTTCTACCGGGGGGTCGGGATCCGGATCGGGGTCGGGATCGGTGCCACCACCCTCATTTTTCCAGAAGAAAATATTATCGAGATAGACATCAAAAGGAGCGGTATTTGCGGAACCGTCGCTGTTAAACTGTCCATCAAACTTTAGCTGGAAAACGCTGTTCAGCGACATATTAGTAAAACTGGATGTCGGGATATTTACTCGGTTCCATTCACCCGGCGTAACCGGAACCTCAACCAGAACTTCACCCGGACCGACACCACTATTATCTATAGGTGATACCTTAACCATTCGATCTGTTCCGGCGGGAACAAAAATATCGATATGAAGAAACTCCATATCAGAGGCGTTAAAGGGATTTCCTGAAAAGTCGGTTCCCTGATAATTAAAATTAGGGTAAGCAAGAATAAACTGCCCGGTACCCGGATCGAATTCTGTATTAACCTGATTATGCCCGGACTGACCCCAATTTGGATCGTAGTTTATGCCGCTTATTGTATCGTAAGCAGCTCCATACAATGAGATTACGTTTTCAGCCTCCCGGCTTTCCGGGGCCTCAGGATTAGTAACTGGAGCTTGCGAAAAGCCAACAGAAGCCAATCCCATAAACAATAATGTCAGTATTGTTGATTTCATAGTTCTAAGGTTTGAAGGATTTTAAAAAAAATGCGATTTGCTTCAGACAGAATTTCCGGTTCCGATAAGGTATTCCTTAATAGTCTTTGGAGCGATAAGGCGTCGAATGGAAGCAGTTTTACAACAATACCAGTGCGTTTTTATTAGAGCAAGAGCAGCTACCACCTAACTGCATTGAATACACTCTAACTGAAGAGGTGTTTATAAAAGGGCTTTTCCAAAAAAGGAAATCAAACATTTTTTTAAATATGTTAATTCTATCACTACTATTATATACAATTCATCTTTTTATTGCAATTTTTATGCAATACAATTTCACATATTTGTTGATAAGCAAATACTAATATTTGTATACATATAGAATATTGATATTATTAGACTAATCAATTATTTTTTATTCTTCATTAAAAGATTTTAAAACAATTAAAATCAGACAAACAGGCTTTCCCGTAGGCGAATGGAAACGCTTTTCTAAAATTCCATCATATTCATTAATGCAAAATTATTGCACGAAATTCTCAACTTTTGAGCAACAAGATAGAGGAGCGGGGAGTTTTTAGGGTGGATGGAGGCTAGGAAGTGTGGGAGCTTAGGAGTTGGCACAGGTCACCATTCACCATTGCTTAGAATAAACCTCATGACCTGCGGGAATTACTTTTTTAGTTTAGGCGAATATCGAAAAAATAAAAAAAGGCGTACCGATAAAAACCGATACGCCCTCTAGTAAAGCCAGATAAGTATTTTTGGTTTACTTAATCAGCGTCATTTTTTTGGTAAAAGTGTGGCTGCCTGCCTGCAGGCGGTAGATATACACACCACTTGCCAAACGTGATGCATTAAAGGAAAGGTTGTGCCTTCCTGCATTCTGCGTTTCATTTACCAGAACCGCTACACGCTGACCCTGAATATTGTACACTTCCAGACGTACATCTGCTGATTCGGGCAGATCATAGCTGATTTGAGTGGTCGGGTTAAACGGGTTCGGGTAGTTTTGGTTGAGCGCAAAAACTGTAGGAAGATCGGTTTCCGGACCTGTGCTGGTCGAAAAATTACCCACCTTTACCGTAAACCGCTGCTCTGCAGAACTGCTTCTAAATGTTTCCGGCAGATTCTGAACATACTCGAACGGATCGATATTTGTTGTAATTTCACTCGAACTAGCTTCAAAAATATAACCTCCGGTTCTCAGATCTGTTGTTATTCCTGTATAATGGTCGAGCAGCTGTATCTGCCATTCTTCCGGTATATTCAATAAATCCGCTTCCATTTCGAATATTCCGCTGAAATTGCTTACATCAAAGCTCAGTTGAGCCTCAATTTCGTTGGGGAACTCCGATGGATGAGAATCAGATACTTTATACACTGGCTCTCCATCGCGCATACCTGCAATGGCCAGAGCAACATGAGTAGCATTCAGAGATGGAATTTTAGTCATATCATACATGTCCCAATCGTGTGAAGCATTTTCATGAAAGGTCATCCTAGTGCCGTAATCATTAATCGTATGGCCGTCGGCATCCTTACCGGTAACTTTAAAGACGATCTGCATCGGCTCGTTTTCGTTCAAAAGTCCAGGCACATCAAAGGGGTCTGGATTAATGACCACTTCGCCGTCTGCGTCTTTCTCAAGAAAGAACCCGCTGAACGCCGGAATTTCAAAGACCGGGATAAAGTTATTACCATCCCAAATCTGAGGACTACCATTCGTTGGACCGGTAATATTGCCGACGTTAATATTGAAGGGGAATGGATTCCCAAAAAGTGTAAAATCGGTTAGGGGATTTAGTGTCTTTACCACATTCTCAACCGGCTCCAGACCTACCGTATTAAGCGTAAAAGGCAGCGGGGCAACATTATTGCTCGATCCTGTAAAGAAATACCACAGGAAGCCCTGCCCGGAGGCGATACGGGAGCTAAAGTTAGATGGTGCCTGCCAGCTTGCGTGCACGGCTCCGTCGCCGGGAGCCACATTATTGTATAAATAGAGGTTGGGAGTGGCTTCATCATAACCAGATTCTTCGCCGTAAAATGCATTTGCACCGGTTATGCCCTGCACGTGGTTTTGGGCGGCCAGCTCACGAATCCGAATATTATCGCCAGGCAGCGCCATCATATTCCAGCCGGCCATACTCATGGTTTCGATAACGGTATCGTGGATACCTACGTTGGCCAGGTAAAAGCGGAGATCTGGTGCTGTACCTGTAGTCCTGCCTCCATAAAAGCCAAGCTTTACGGTACCGGAATAGGCACTCAAATCCACATAGAACGTTTCACCGCCTTCAGCAATCAGGTCGCCATCGGCACCTTTCTTGTGGAAAATGATATTTTCTGTTAACCAGGTTGCACCATTATCTGTTGAAATAACGACTGCAAATTGTGATTCAGGAGATAATTGAGCCGGATTGAATGGCGAAGCCCAAAGTGCTATACCTAAATCGAATTTTAGAGTAGTAGCTGAACCAAGATCATCTAAATCAATCGGTGGCGTAACCAACCAACAGTTACGTGTTTGGTAAAGGTTGATAAAGGCTGCCGGGCCATTAGCAACACTGTTCATGAAACTTTGTTGAGACCATTGAGTACAATTACCGGCAACATCAATTTCTTCTTCACCTTCGTTAAGAACACCTCCTAAGCGCTCCCAGTTGGTCGGCGGAACCGTTTGGAAGTTCTCCACAAATGGAGAGCGTATAGTGGGGTCGAAGGCTGTTGCTGTGAATACAAAGTCATGGGTTTTATCGACCCCGTCGTTGTATGCAACCGTTACAGTAGCTTCTTTAGAGCCAGCAGTTGTAGGTGTAAATACCACATTGAAATTCATACTCTCACCCAAACCAAGGTCCTGAGCCGTAAAATCTGGAACCGAAAACTCGGCTGCATTTGGCCCGGATACCGTTACGGAATTAATGGCTAAAGTTCCACCACCGTCGTTTGACACATTAATAGTTTGTGTACCGGAACTACCAACATTTACAGTGCCGAATTCTGAGGAAAATGAAAAAACAAACTGCGGTGGAAATTGGAAAACCTCCGGCCCGCGTACGTAGTCGACGTAAACGGTACCAGTAGAAGTCCCTTCACTGTATGCACTAATCGAAAAAAAGTAATCGTTGCCGGCAAGCATGCTTAAATCCACGCTGTATAGCTGCCAGGGCCCTGCCTGCGGTAATTCAATAACATTTGATATCGCTATGTAATCTCCATCATCTACAGAAGCCTCAATAACTAAACGCATGTTCGGATTAGTGGCGTTTGTACGGGCGGCAAATTCAAACGTATCTCCTGCTTGTACCGAAAGAAAAGGCGTTATTAAGCGATGAGGGGCAGCCGGGCTTGAAGTAGAAATTACGAACTTAGAAGCTGATGCATCACCCTCAAACTGCTGAAACGTAGACCTTGCCCAGTTCCCTCTGTTAATCCAGCCAGCCGGCGGGAAAGTTGTACTTTCAAAACCTTGTGCCAGATCGTTTTCGCCTACGGTCGTGAATGACCATGTTGGGCTAGCATCAGCATCGCCAAAATCGTTAAAGGCCACAACATTCCAGTAGTAGGTGGTGCCGTACTCAAGATCAACTGTTTGGTAACTGCTTGCCAATGCATCAGTTACTTCAGTTAAAGGTGGGTCATTGGTGTCTAAAAATACTCTTACACCCGTTGGTGGCGGGGTAGTTGTATTTTGCCATGTCAACTGCGGGTTTATAAATGTTTTTAGTCCGTCAGTCGGAAAAACAAGTTCAGACGGGTCTGGTGGAATCGGTGGAGGAGTACCGATAGTGAAATTATCAAAATCAAGATAGTAGTCACCGGCACTTCTTGAAGCACTAACAGCAAAAAGTACTGTTTGACCCGCATAAGCGCTTACATCAATCACTACTTCAGCATAGTTAGTTGAAACAACGTGTTCCGCTGGATCATACACCCAAATTGGAGTAAAAGTATCACCAAAATTTGTAGATACAAACACACTAAAAGCAACATTTCCCGCTGGTGTAGCAACTGGTGAAGTCGCATAGCCTGCAAAATTCACAAGCCTGTAAAAGAAGCTCATTTCAGGATCATCTCCCATCTCAACAAAAGATGTTATAAATGACCCAGTTGTTGCGCTTGACCATAAGTTTCTTGTGAGTCTTCTGCTATTATCAATCCCTCCATTAAGCTGTACTGCAAAGTTGCCGGTCCAGCCGTTTGGGCGTTGTCCGGAAGCAACTGATTCAAAATCCTCGAACATAAAACCGGATACAACCGCTTCAAGAATATTGGCAATAACTGTGACATTTAAAGACGCATTGTCAGGATCGTTAGAAGTTAATGAAATCGTACCACTATAGGCACCGGCCGGTAAACCATCGGCATCAAGTTCTACCGTTACAGATTCTGTTTCTCCGGGTGCTATGGTTAGTGGGAAACCAGTTACTGTTAAATCGGCACTTGCAGATGTAAACCCAACTGTAAGTTCAGCACCACCGGTGTTTGTAATTTCCAACTGTCTTGATGGAGTGCCAAGATTAAATACACCACCAAAAGCAAGTGTGGAAACAGAAATAGCGGGCGTTTCAGGAACGAAGAATGCAGGACCACTTACAGAATCTATCCATATAGAGCACTGATCATTTGCTTGATGGTGAAACCCTATGTAAACATTTTCATCGTTGTAGTCACTCAGGTCAAGATTATATTCGGCCCAGGTTCCAGGAACACCACCAACAGACAATAAACTCTCTGTAAAGTCCGAAACTTCATTCCCTCCGGTTGATAGATATACATCGATAGGGTCCATGAAACTTGCACATGAAGAACGAGCAAAAAAAGTAAAGTTGTTATCTCCATCTGAAACAGACAGTCTAGGAGTAATTAGCCAGTTATCTGCATTAATTGCACCTATTTCTGAAAGCCATGAAGAAGAAACAGCAACTAAGGAGCCCTCGTGCGCACTTTCACCTGCATTTCCCTGCCACCAAGTTTCAGACTAACCACCTGAAACCGGAAAGCGAGTCCAGCCTGTCGGTGGGAATGTAGCGCCCTCAAAGCTTTCACTAAGGCTACCGGATTTATCTGAGAATAAAGAAACCGGAATATCTTGCCCGGTGCTGCGAATCTGAATCATATCAGATACGGGATAAGCCTCAAGCTGTTCCCGTTCGTTACTTTGGCGTTCACGCTCTGCGTTAATGCTCTGCGCCTGTATTCCCGAAGAGGCAAATAGCAACAGACCAACAGCTACGGTAAGGTATGCTGTAAATGATTTCATTGATGGTATCAGTTGTTTCATAGACTAAACTATTAATAGTTTTATTGTTGTAGTTATGCTTTAAGATTGGATAATCGTTTTATCTTGATTGCGAATAATTAACTTTTATTAATATTACTATAACTTAAATTAACATATTGTAGCACAAGTCGTTAAATTTAAACATAGCCCAGATAAGAACTAAAAACTCTCTGCCAGAGATAAATTACTTCTTTTACCTTAACCACAACGGATGCAGCCGTGGTGACCCTGGTCTACATACTTTAAGCCCTTTTGTTAACTATAATATCGGTAAGTCTAATAATTATTTTTTTTAGGTATGCTTTTTGAAACGAATTCTATTGATGATTCATCCAAATCAAAAATAAGTGCAAGTTAAAACGACTCTCAAAAAGCAGCCCTCTGTTTCAGAATTAGTTTCAGGTAATTTTTAAAGTTTGACTTAGTACTGTTTGTAATAACTTTTAAATAAAAACAATTTTGTTTTAAGTTCATAGCAGTTGTAAAAAAATATGCGTTAAAATATTTACCAATAATTAGCTATGTAATATCATGTTTTAAAATATCTTATACCGCACCAAAAGTTGTACGTTTGGGAATTACTTTACTATTTCACTTAATTTGGGTCGTACTATTTTGTGATCATTGCTCAAGTTGACAAAACCGTTATAGGCGACTTGTATTTGTAGATTTAATTAGCAATTAAACACTGGCAGTTCAAGTCTCAGAACCAAAGAAAAAGAAAGGGATATTTTTGTTAATAGCTGTTCGCTCAGGCAGCGGCAATGTTTTAAATTGGACTTTTGAAACGTAAAATTGACATTTTCGATTCGTAGCGAAAATTAAAAAGCCGCAACCAGTGTCCGGCTCTCCAGCCACTCCCTCATTTTTTGTAACTCCATATCAACAATAGGTAGTTGGGCATTCCGCAATTGGTGCTTGCTATGAAGTTTTGGTAATATTTACGGCAAATTCGGAATCAGAATCAGTTCTCGCTAAGAATCCGACAGATTGGATAGTCTCTCTTCTAAATAATTTCTGATACTTCCCAGCTCACCATGGCTAAACTGATTGAGTAAATCCTCACTTTTGTCGTGAAAATAACGAACTAAGGTATATACAATTTCCGGGCATTCATCGTCTTAATAAACTGAGTTCGATTAAAAAAAAGACATAAAAGCTCACAATCGCGTATTCAGCTATTAACTATGAACCCCGCTGCGAAAAATCGATTTTGAACCACGAGGTCACGAAGACTCGAACTTTAAAATAAGGTAAGTATCTGTTTTTATTATACAATTTTTTCCCTTGAAGACATAAATTTCGAAATGGAGATTAACCGGAGTAGCCTCAACTATGAATCATGAAAATCATTTTTCGAGTTTTATTAGCTGATTTCATTCTAAGCCTGTTATTCATAAGCCGCGAATGCACCAATATAAAAAGAACTATTTGTGCATTCGTAGCAAACTGAAATGGTTTACAGTCAAAAATGATACTTAAAGGTGATTCGAGTTTTAAATTTCACCGTTCTCTCCAGAGTAATAATCGAACTCATGTTAATAGCTTTGGTGCTTCATAGTAGAGATTATGTCGAAACGCTGAACCGATATAGTGGTAATTTGGGTAACAAATAAAAAATACTAACAGCCCAGGAACAGTCTACTTAAATGGCTTCGCCCTCACCACTCTAAGAACTGCAAGGGCATTAACTTCGGTTTCACTGTAGTCGTATTTCAAATTTCGCCTCCATTTATTTCAATCCAGTAGCCATCCGGATCAGTAAAATAAACCTGTCGCACTCCATCTGCCCTGACCGTAATTTTATTCGGCTCGCCTTTTGAATTATGCAAGATGATGCCCTCCTTGGTAAGATGTTCCATAAAGCCATCAAATTCGTCCGGCTTTAGCCGCAGTGCCAAATGAACACGCACATTGGTCGAAATAATTTCCGGATTCCCTTCCACAACATGCAGCTCCGACCCTTTACCCATCGAAAACCAGCGGATATACGGTTTTCTGGTTCGATTCTCGATTTCGGTCAGGCCTAATATGTCAGCATAAAACCGAGTGCTTATTTCTATATTTTTTACGGTGATGGTGTAGTGGTCGAAAGTAAGCATAGAGTTGAATTAAAGTTTTGAGCGTTACTTTTTGAGCTTTGAGATGTTGCATAAAAAGATAGTATAATTCATTACAAAATGAATATTTCCTGCTTTTTTGTAGCATAGCGCTATGCTATTAATTTGGAATGCAGGAGTACGATAGTTTGGGAGTGGAGAGCATGTAGCGGTGATTAGCGGGTTGAAATGACCGAAGGCCGGAGACGGAGGACCTGAGGGCAGAGATCAGCGATGAGCGGCCAGAAATCAATGGCCGAGCTCAAGTATAGATTACCATATCAAAACCCAGCCAAAATGCGGAGGCATATTCGTTGCCTGGTTGCCTGGTTGACAGGCACGGGCGTGGTGCGCAAATTCGATGGGCATCTAAAATGGAAATTTATATTTAGAAGCCCGATTCCAACAGTGGCTGTCTCAAAAGGGTCCCCAAATATTATTAAAAAAAATGGGTTTACTTATGCCAAAATAGGTTTATAAGATTCTGTTATTACTATAATTAACTTATATTAAAGTATGGCGAATAAATTGGAATCTATCGTTTTTAAACCCACGCAACAGCATCAGTTGTCGATCTTGCCTCCATCACTGGATGAGCTCATCGATACCCATCATCCTGTGCGTGTGGTCAACAAGGTTGTGGATCAAATAGACCTTAGTAAACTCTTTTCCACCTACAAAGGCGGCGGCACCTCTAGTTATCATCCAAGGATGCTTCTGAAGGTGCTCATCTACGGGTATGTGACTAATTTATACTCTTCCCGTAAGATCGAGACCGCCCTGAAGGAGAATATCCATTTTATGTGGCTGTCGGGCATGCAGCGTCCCGATCATAACACCATCAACCGGTTCCGGGGCAAACGGCTGGCTCCTTACATTAAAGAAATTTTTGTTCAGGTCGTCCACCTGCTCGTAGATGAGGGGGTGCTGGATCTTAAGGCTATATTTACCGATGGTACGTTTATGGAGGCCCGGTCCAACAGGTATACGTTCGTGTGGGCCAAGAATACGGCCCGTCATAAAATGAACCTGATCAACCAATTGGAGCAGGTCTGGACCTATGCCCAGTCGGTTGCAGATACAGAAAGCAAGGACACCGAACCCATCGACTTCAAGCAAATCAGCCCCGAAAAGGTCGATCAGGTGATCGATAAGATTGACCAATTGCTGGAACAAGCCCTGGATGATGCGGTCTGCAAGAAGCAAAAACTGAAGGACAAGCAGTTAAAAAAAAGGCCGCTGAACGTCTGGCGGCCTATGACCAAGGTGGGGATTGAAGCCGGGATGTCCGACAATGGGTTTGAGAAACAGCTGCACCGCTACCAGGCGCAAAACTGTCGGGGGTGTCCGTTGCGTGGACGATGCTTTAAAGGGGATGGTAACCGGGAGATCGTGGTAAATCACACTCTCAATGCGTATAAAGCAAAGGCGCGTGAGCGGTTAATCAGCCCCCAGGGTGTAGCCTACAGAAGCAAGCGAATTCCGGGCCCAATATGCAGCCAGCAAAACTCAAACTGCTGCGTGGTTTCAAGAACAGACTCCAATGCAAAAGCAAAGCGGTAGCCATACAGCAAGCCGGGAGCTTCAGATTCGGCACGAGTCTTTGCCGGAGGAGCAAACGGATCGTCAGCAACATCATCAAACACTGCAGGATGACGCTACAGATCGTAACTCAAATTGCAGGAAAGGGCAATCTGAATCGGCTCGGAGTTCAGATCCGGGTCGAAAAAGAGCATTCCCGCTGTTTGTGAAACTTGAAGCCAACATTAGTATATTGAAACTGAATCCAGTTTAATCCCATCACCTTAATTCATCCATTCATTTTGACCGAAGAAGAGCGAACCAAACTTAAAGAGATTATTCAGGAACATATACTGAAGGTCGAAGCGGATATCAAGGAGTTAAACGAACTTGTTAAGCCGGTTTCTCTTGATGCTTCTATTGGCCGTATTTCCCGCATGGATGCCATCAACAATAAATCCATCAATGAAGATGCGCTGCGAAAAACCCAGAAACGGCTTCAAAAACTGGAGAACATCATTACGATTGCCGATACCAAAGAATTTGGGAAATGCGTACGCTGTGGCAGTGAAATTCCTTTTGGTCGGCTTGAGTTTATGCCCGAAAGCCGCAGCTGCGTAAAATGCGCACGTCGCTGAATAAATCCTGCTATGCCGATAAAATCAGAACAAAAGCATCCTACATGTCCGCTCTGTACATACACAGGTCCGGCCGAAATTATCGACGGACAGGATTCCCGAACCTATTTTATGTGCCCCAAATGCCGGCTCGTGCACGTAGAACCGACAGATTATTTGCCGCCCGAGATCGAAAAAGAACGATATCTAACCCATAACAACGGAATTCAGTATCCGGGCTACGTAAAATTCCTGAACCGCGCCATTGAGCCCACGCTTCCTTTTTTAAATGATGGCGCTCATGGCCTCGATTTTGGCTGCGGACCAGCTCCCACGCTTAGTATTTTGATGCAACAAAACGGCTTCAGCTGTGAAGACTACGATCCCTTCTTTTTTCCAGAGCTCCCATCCGGGCCGTTCGACTATATATTCGCCACCGAATGCTTCGAACATTTCTTCAACCCCGCCAAAGAAATCGGTCAAATAAACCAACGGCTAAAACCGGGCGGCCTGCTCACTATAATGACCCTATTCTGGCATACTCAGCAAGACTTTCAAACAAACTTCTATTTCCGCGATACCGCCCATACCGTGTTCTACCACCCCGAAACCATCAAGTGGATAGCCACAAACTACGGCTTCAAAATCGAGCTGATCGATATGGAGCGAATTGCAATCTTGAGAAAAAAGGGTTGAGGCCGAGGATGGGAGACCGAGGATATAACTCAGAATCAAATTTGAAAATCAACAAATTCTTCAAATTCCTTTATCTTTAACTCAATTTCCGCAATGTCTTAAAAACAGCCTCATTTCCTTGTAAAACCTGAGTTCCATTGATAATTCAAGACTTTATAGTTTGAGGGTTGCGATTGTAACAGTATAACTGTCGAGACTTTCTTTATCAGAGTCTGTTGTCAAATTCAGAGAGACCTGAAAAATAAATAATCTTTATTCCAATTTACCAAGTTGTCGCAAATCCTTGAATCCGGAAGTTGTAGCGATCTTTTGTTCGCATCCACTTTACTACCCTGTTCCAGACCTGTCAGGAGTTTTAATCCTGACAGGTCTCTTTATACCAGAATTCGTTGCCAATTTGAGAAAAACGTGTTATAAAAATAATCTTTATTCTTTTTTACCAACGTGCCAATGAACGACGAGTCAGGTTTCCAAATACCTGACTCGTCTTTGTTTTTTACGGCATCAATTAAAATAGAAACTACTAAATTTCAAAAGTAACTAATTCATTCTGCATAACATTATATGAAACAAGATTTCCAGAACTTTGAAATGCACCAATTAATAGATGGGGATCATTTATTTTACTAACATATTCTTCATGAATTGACACCATATAATTCCTAAATTTTGGCATATCATCATAAATAAGAAGCGAAACAAAAACATAGTCTTCATTTGATGTAAGCTGAACAATTCTGTTATCCCCTATTTCATTATTAAATCTAAATGATTGGTCAGCTGCAGAGTAGGTGAAGCGTGGAATCTGAAAATCGGGTAGCTCAAGTACTTTATCTATTTCATGATTATTCCTGTTGTAGAAAATTAGGTATGGCATATTATCAAATGCCTGAATGATAAAATCTTTTGTAACGCTAATTTTTGATGCATTCATTGCTGACGATACTATCGGATCATTAAATAGAAGGCTTTGCAAAACCACTCTTTTGCCCGCCTTCTTCCTTGGATCAAAAA
>JAIULZ010000076.1 GCA_022565805.1 Balneolales bacterium | reverse complement strand
CCCTGTTAAACAAGTTGATTTGTAGCCACTACATGGTCTTTTTGCGGAAGTTAAGCTAACCCAAAAAAGCAGAAAAAGCTAAAAAGTAATTATCGCCTTGTTTACTACTAAGATTACATCTTACAACCAACTACTAATAAAATAGAAATCTATGAAATCCATAACTACCAATCCTTTAGAGGAGCATAAGTTCGGGTTTGATCGCCTGAAAATGCTTCTGTTGCTTTTGGTTTGTTCGGCAATGGTATACTTGCCGGCACAAACAGCTTTTGGTCAGTCCCAAACCTTTTTCCATCCCGAAACCGGCGAAGAAGTTCCAGGTGTTCGTGGTAGCCTCACGCAGCAGCAGGTTAGTGAATATTTAACGGCACAGGCACACGCCAACCATGCTCAGTTACAAGATGATGATGCATTTAGTCTCAGAACATTTGTCCCGGGTGGCACAAGCCGTAATGCCTGGATAGAAAATGGTTTTGCGTACTTTAATGACGGCCCTTTGATGGTTATTGTGGATATTAATGATCCGCAGAACCCGCTAAAACGAGGATCTATTCAGTTTCCGGGTTTAGTAAGCGAAATTGAGGTTCACGGAGACGTGGCCTACGTTGCGGCAAGAGCACCGGGCGGGTTTCATGTCGTAGATGTGTCTGATAAAGATATGCCCGTTGAGATGGCCTCAAACACGGGGCGCGCCGGTTTTGCGGTTACGGCTTTTGAGAATACGGCATTTATTGGGCACGGTACCCAAGGTTTTACACGGTTCGATGTAACTGATCCCGGTAACCCGGTTTTGGTACAGTACTTAACCGGCAGCGGTTCTGCCAACGGTATGCACAGCGACGACAGCTTTCTGTACGTAGCATTTGGTGCTACTGGTTTTCGTATTTACGACTATACAGACCCCGAAGAGTCTGTGCTGCTTAGCACCGTAGATGTTGGTGGCTTTGCCAATAATGTCTACATCACAGATGATCAGCTGCATGTTTCCTGGGCAAGCGGATTTAGCGTATACGATGTGAGCGACCGAAGCGCACCGGTATTTTCGGGTTCTTATGCTCCGGGAGGAACAATTTCGGGATTTAACGTAGTAGACGGCCTGGCCTATCTCTCGGGACCATTTGGTTTGCGAATAGTGGATGTTTCTCAGCCTGCTACATCAATTCCGCTTGTAGGAAACTTAGCTGTGCCCACCTCGCTTCACACCTTTTCTGATGGTGAAACAGCGGTTGTAGCAAGCCGTTTCTTTGGGCTTCAGGTTATTGATGTTACGAATCCTGCCGCGCCTGTGCTAAACGGGCTAATTGATAACCTGGGCTTTGCGTATAAAGTATTTATTAAAGAAGATCTGCTCTACTTGATGGATATTGCCGGAAAGGTTACCATTTTCGACATCACCGATCCGGATCAACCTGATCTGCTTTCCATAACGATAGTTACACCTAACTCAGAAAATATTTATGTGAAAGATAATTTGGTTTATGTAGCAGACTCGGATGGCGGTGTGGGCAAAGTTACCATCATAGATGTTACAGACCCGGTTTCTCCTCAAATTCTGGGTACGCAGTCGCTTGGTGCACAAACCTACGGCGTAGATGTGGTAGACGATCGCTTGTACACCGCTTCTGCTTTCGGCGGACTTTTCATTTTCGATCGCGACGATGAAGGTGGTCTCGACCAAATCTCCAGCTTGCCGACGGGAAACCTGGCTTATTATGTGCGTCAAAAAGGTGATCTTGCGCTGCTTGCGAACTTCGGTGGCGGTTTATTTATCGCAAATATCAGCGACGAAAGTAACCCAGTAGCTGCGGGAACACTGGTTACGGGTCAGCTTGTGCAATCGCTCGATTTTCGCGAGGGTGAAGACATCGTGGTACTGGCCGACGGCAACAATGGTATAACAAGCGTTAGTATCGCAAACCCTTCTTTCCCTATAAATCTGGGGAGTGTTTCTCTGGCCAATAACGGTCGTGATGTACGCATAGATGGAAACTTTCTGTATGCGGCCGCTGAGTTTTTTGGTGTTCGTCAGTTTGCAGCCGAAGATCTTGCCGATCTCTCAGAAATAGCTGCATTTTCAACAGTAGATCGCGTTACCGGGCTTTCTGTTTATAATGGTCTGCTGGCTGGCGCTGGTGCAGAAGGTGGCCTGTATATTTTTGATATTCCGGAAACAAGTGACGATCCCGTAGACCCGGGTTTTGGAGTAATACAGCTCATTCACAATATTGCAGATCCTGCAGGGGCTTTGGTAGATTTGTATATTGATGGTGAGTTAGCTTTACAGAATGTACCCTATGGCTTTGCTACTAATTTCTATGAAACGCCGGCCGACATAACCCAGTCTATAAGTATACGGGTAGCAGGAACCGATCAGGTAATTATGGAAGGCGACTTTGTTTTTGAAACCGACAGAGTGTACTCTCTTTCTGCCGTTGGTGTTCTCGATCCCGATCAGTTTTCCGAAAATCCGGACGGCAAAGATATTTCTGCTGCCGTTCTACAGAAAGAAGATGTATTACTTGAAAGTGGAGACGAAGATCAGGTTAGCTTATTTGTGGTACATGCAGCGACAGATGCTCCGGCTGTAGATGTGAGGGTTAGTGGCGCAAATCTGCTTGACGGGTTAGAGTATGGGGAGGCATCCGGGTATGTTACTGTGCCAGCCGATGCCTATGTTCTGGATATTTTTGCAGCTGGTAAAGATAACCTGGTGGGCAGCTATCAGGCGGATTTAAGCACACTTGGTGGTAGCAGTATTACAGTTGTAGCACGTGGTTTTTTGAATCCGGAAGAAAATATGGATGGGCCTGGATTTGGACTAATTGCCGTTTTAATTAATGGTGTAGTTATACCACTCGAATTGGTACCAAGTTCTCTGGATCCTATAGAGGCCGTTAATGGGTTTGAGCTGGCTCAAAACTACCCGAACCCCTTTAACCCGGTTACCAATATACAGTTTTCATTAGCCGAAAATGCCGATGTTAAGCTCGAAGTATTTAACCTTCAGGGACAAAGAGTTGCCACTCTGGCTCAAGGTAAGTTTAATCAGGGGGCGCATACAGTTTCATTTAGTGCCGAGCACCTGGCAAGTGGGCTCTACATTTACAGATTAAGCGCTGCTTTTTCCAGAACTACATTTACTCAAAGCCGGAAAATGATGCTTGTGAAATAAGAGATAAAATTTTTGTCCACCCAAGAGGCTTGTTATAAAAAGACACTTCGCTAATTGCGGGGTGTCTTTTTACGTATAGGAAATTGAATACGCCCGAATTTTTAAATCAAATGCCAAAATAGAAAAAAAAGGAAAAAGACATGAAATCGTTTATTTAAAGTGAATTAAAAATAGGTGCAAAGATAAATATACAAGTAAGTTTGGCTAAACAGTTATGCTTTGTGCATCAATTTCTTTTTGTATAAAAGAAGGCTTCGCGAAAAACACAATCAAAAGCCCGACTAATTTAATGGCCCAAAAAAGATATCTAAGATTAACGTAAATAAAGTCCGCTTTTATTGTTGATTCAGCACTGGTTGTGTCCAAAGCTTGAAGTTACCCGGAGTTTTCTAAAGTGAATAGTTGCCGTAATGCAAGACTAATTGTAAAGTAGGACGAAAAGAAAATTTAAAAAATTTTCTTTTCGTGAAGAAGCAACAAATCTATAAATAAAAACTCCAAAACATAAAAAAACAGGAGTCTACCAAACTTTCAAGAGAAATAATAGAGTAACATTAAAAACAAACTGTTTATGCTTTTGTAAAATTAAGAGGATATTTTTTTACGAATGATAATTGTTATTAAAGAAAGGGATGTCGTGGGTTGATTGGCTGGAATATTTGTTTTGTAAAACAATAAATAACAATTGCTTATGGTATGCCGTTTCGGTTTTTTAATTTTACACGAAGGTGTTGGTGTTGTAAAAGTTTTGGTCATCTTCTCAATAATATCAATGGCTTATGTTATTCGATGCTAAATAATGAAGTTATTTCCTTTCATTTAAAGGCAATTCAAATTATAATGTTCGGCACGTCAACAATTAACATAGATGAGGTCAACACAATATGTATAGAAAGATACTTTCTTTTACGGCTTCTGTACTTGTGCTTTGCTTATTTTCCTTAGGCAGCGCACATGCACAAACCGGGAGTTTGTCTGGTGTGGTGACTGATGCTACCTCTGGGGAAGAGCTCATAGGTGCAACAGTACTTATAACCGAACTGGGCAGAGGTGCTCCAACAAACCTAAGCGGTGAATACCGCGTAACTGATATACCTGTAGGTACCTATAATGTAAGATTTTCTTACGTAGGATTCAGGTCTCAGACAATAGAGATAACAATTAGCGCAGGTGAAAATACCTACAATGCTGAATTACGGGCCGATGCAACGGGTCGTGAAGAGGTTATTGTAACTGGTATTGCATCCCGTACTTCCAGAGAAATTTCTGAAGTAGCTGTGTCGCGTGTAAACGCTGCAGACTTTACTCAAAATGTTTCTTTCCAGGATCTGTCCCAACTTATTGGTGGTCGGGTAGCTGGTGTAGGCGTACAGCCTTCTGGTGGTACAGTTGGTGCCGGTGTACGTTTCAACGTGCGCTCAGGTGCTGGTCTTGGTGGCGATGGTCAACCAATTATTTTTGTAGATGGTATTCGTATAGATAACTCTCAAATTGCCGGACCTGGTCGTGGTGGCCAAGGAACAGGTACTTTGGCAGATATTAACATGGATGAAGTTGAAACCATCGATATTCTTAAAGGTCCGGCTGCAGCTGCACTTTACGGAACCAGTGGTTCTAATGGTGTAGTACTTATTACTACCAAGCGTGGTCAGGCATTAGGCGATCAAGGTGGCCTTTCAGTAAATGTGCGTCATACACGTGGTTTCAGCGAATTTGCCCGTGAAAGCCAAACATCACAGTTCCTTTCTGAGCGCTCAATTAACGAAGTATTCAGAGAAGGTCTTTTAGAGCAATATAGTGTTAATGCATCTGGAGGATCCGAATTTATTCGCTTCTACACTTCTTTTGATCAGCGTCTTGAAGAAGGTATTTTGCCAAGAAACTACATGGATCGCCAAAGCTTTCGTGCTAACTTCGATGCTTTCCCGCGCGAAGACCTTACTCTTGGAGTAAGCGCAGGGTATACGCTAAACGAAATTGCGCTACCGGATAACGATAATAACGTAATTGGTTATCTCGGAAACGTAATCCTTGCACAGGGTGGCGATGATGGTACATTTGGTTTTACAGCAGAAGAAGCAATCAACGCAATTGAAGACGTTTCGCGTCAGCAGCGTTTCCTTGGCTCTGTAAGCTTGCAGTACCGCCCAATCGAAGGCCTTGAGCTTAACGCTTCTGTAGGTTACGATGGTGGTAATCTTCGTCGTGACGAAACCATCCCTCCTGGATTCTTTGTAACAGGTCCTGGTACTGCTGGTCAGCGTTATATCTTTACCCGTATTAACGAACAGTATACATTCGACCTTAATGCGCGCTACTCTTATGAAATTGTAGATGGTTTAACCGCTTCTTCAGTTTTAGGTACGCAAATGTTCGATCGTACGCTTAGAACAAATTTCACACAAAAGCGTGGATTCTCCACTCCTTTAATCAGTAACATTGGTGCTGGTGAAGACTTCATCAACGGTAATGAAGGCTTCCTGAATAACAGGGAAGCAGGAATTTTCTTCGAGCAGAATTTCAACTTTAACAACCAGTACATGTTAAGTATTGGTGGCCGTCAAGATTTTGCATCCTCTATTGGTGATGAAGCCCCTAATATCTTTTATCCTAAGGCCAGTTTTGCTGTTCGTGTGGATAATATCGTGGACCTTCCTGCCGAAATAGACTTTCTGAAGTTTCGTGTAGCTTACGGTGAAACAGGTCAGCTGCCTGAATTCAATGATGGCGCATCAAGACTTTGGGCTGCTACTAACTCTGCCTATGGTACTGGTGGTATTATTAACTTTGTTGGTAATCCCGATATTAAGCCAGAGCGTGTTCGTGAGCTGGAACTTGGTGTAGAATTTGACTTCCTGAACCGTTTTGGTCTGGATTTAACCTACTACAGACAATGGGCTGAAGATTCCATTATCGATTTCCGTCAGGCACCATCTACTGGTGTTATAAACCTTGTACCATTTAACGTAGGTGGTGTAGAAGGTCAGGGACTTGAAACAACGCTTAGCATTAATGCTTACGAAAGCCGTGATTTCTCTCTTGATTTCGACATAGCTTACTCTTTCCAAGAGTCTGAAGTTACAGACCTTGGTGGTGCACAGCCACTTTTCGATGGATTTAGCGTGCAGGTACTTCGCGAAGGAACAGCTCGTTCTGCATTCTTCCTTCCTCGTGTAAATGGTGCTCTGTTAGATGAAAATGGACTCTACGCTGGTGTAGATGTAGATGAAGATCCTTCTGAAATTGGTTCTCCTTTCCCACGTCATACAGGTTCGTTTGCAATGAATTTCCGTGCATTCCGTAACCTTAATGTGTACGCTTTAGTAGACTGGGCTGCAGATCTTTATGTGTACAACAATACACGTGAGTTTGCAATTATTTTCCGTAATGATCGCGAGTTCGAAGAATTACGTGAACTTCTTGGGCTTGGATCTCCGTTTGTAGACGGTATAGAACCACTTACACCTGGCACAGAAGAATATAATGATGCCGCTGATCGCTATGCGCGTTTGCAAACTGCTTTCCCTGCAAATCAGGTAGAGCGTGCAGATTGGTTAAAACTGCGTGAGCTTTCTGTATCGTATAATTTTACCGAAATGTTGCGTCGTACTGATGTTGGAAACTACATCAACAGCCTGAGACTTTCTGCCGGTGGCCGTAACCTGCTTACATCTACCATGTACAGCGGCCTCGATCCGGAAGTGAACTTTGATGGTGCGAGAAGCTTAATTCGTGGTCAGGATTTCCTTACCATGCCTCCTTCTCGTCAGTTCTTTTTCACTGTATCACTCGGATTTTAATATTAGGAGTAACTGACTTATGAGAAAATTAATAATACTTGGTATTCTTACCCTGTTCGCAAGCTCTACTTTTGTAGCTTGTGGTGATTGGGTACAGAGCACCGACCCGCAAATAAACCAGATTGAGGATGATCTTCTGGATGATCCTGAGCAAATCGGGTTTCTGATTACAGGTGTTGAAGCACGTTTTGCTTTTACCTGGACCAGACTCGGACTTATTGCTGACCTTACCGCTGATCAATTAATTTTTGATGAGGTAATGGACCTGGCTACATTCCCGACATACCGCGATATAGCCAGTAACTTTTCTGGTGTTGGTAATAATACCGTTTTTACTAACAATACCGTGCGTAATGCCTACAACCCTCTTATGGGTTGGAGACTACTCGCTGATGATCTACTTGCGAGAATTGAGCGTGTAGACGGCATAGATCAGGAAACCCTTGACAGAGCCACTTTCGTAGGAAATTTCTATGGAGCCCTTTCCAGATACATGATCGGCTTCTACCTCGAAGCCAATGCTTGTGGAGCTACAGCTGGTGTTGGTGCTCCTGCAGCAGAATGTATAGAAGCATTCGGCGGACCTATTAATAGTGGTCGTGCAATTAATGCTGCTAACATGGCTGTTAATGAAGTTCTGCCTATGTTGGCAGCTGCAGAAGCTGTAGCAACTCCTGCACAGGCAAGAGTTATCAATACGATTCGCGCCAGAATGCATCTTATCTTAGGTAATTATGGCGAATCGTTTGCTGCTGCACAAAATGGTATGCAGCCCGGCGACGAGCCCTTCCAAAGTCTGCACAGCGTTCAGGCCGCAAATGAATATTTCTTTGCAGCTGGTGATGGCCGTATTCAGGTAATTCCTGATTATCGCTTCGCTCAGTATGTAGAAGATAATCCGGAAGAAGCTGCAAGAGTTAAAGTTCGTCAGGCACCTGATAACCTGGTAAACGATGATGAACCACGCTTCCAGCAGGATATGTATCCTCTACAGGATTCTCCAATGGATTTCGCTACATGGCAGGAAAATCACCTTATACTTGCCGAGCTCGCAGCATTGCGGGGTCAGTCTGGTGATGCCCTTGCTCTTGTTAATGAAGTTCGCGAATCTCACGGTATTTCTCCACTAGCTGGACCAGTAGATGAAGCTGTAATTATCGAAGAACGCGATAAAGAGCTTTTCCTCATGGGTCTGCGTATGTTCGATATGCTTCGCTTTGGAGTATGGAATGCAGAAGTACTTGGTACAGCTGGTGTTGATGGTTCAATAGCCGGTAATCCCGTAGGTGCCTGGAGAGGTATTCCAATTCCTAACGATGAGCGTAACGACAACCCATGTATCAACAATCCTGATGCCGAAGGTTGCTAATTTTTAGCATGTTAAGCTCAAGACTGTATTCTGGAACCGGAGTACTTTAGAGTAATTTCAAAAAAACTCATTTAGATCAACCCGGTTTCATTTCAGCAAAAAAAAGCCCTGTATTATCCATTTGGATATGCAGGGCTTTTTTTATGATATAAACTTTTTCTAAAAAAAGAGCTCTGTAGCGATCTTACACCACGGGGGCAAAAATGACTGGGGACCGAAGACGGGAGACAGAGATCAGCGGTCAGAAGTCAGTGGTTGGGCTCAAAAATGGATTACGGTATCAAAAACCATCCGCGGCCCGGAGTAGCAGGATACGCAAATTTGATCCTCATAGAAAATGCCGGTTTTACGTTTAGAAGCTTGATTCCAAACAATGCCGTTAGGCATGGCTGGTATTGTATCCCGGGATGGAAGACTCCGCTAAGCAGTCCTTAATCCGGGGTACAACTGACCGAGGACCGAAAGACAGCGGTCTCCGGTCAGAAGTCAGAGGTCAGGCTCAAAAATAGATTAGCATATCAAAACCTAGCCGCAGCGAGTGAAATTCGATGCGCAATCGGCGGGGTAATATTTAAATCCTAGATTCAATCTCGAAATATATCGCACCAATGGTGCTCTTTACTTGAATCGCTTGAATAAACGTGCTTTTCTAAACAATAATAGATGTAATTAACGAAGTCAGTTTAAATGGAATAAAGCTTGATTTTTAACAATTTGATAAATTTGAGCTAATAAAAAAACAACTCAACACTTTTGGAAATGTCGTAAAAACCGGCTTCTTATAAATCTATACGTTTAAAAATGCGGTCTACCTGTGCCATGTGATGGCTAAGATTAAAGGCTTCTTTAATCTCTGCGGGCGATAGTTTGGCAGTAACCACATCATTTTTTTCGAGAAGAGGGCGAAGGTGGGTTTGTTTTTCCCAAGCCTGCATTGCAAGGGGTTGTACCGTATCGTAGGCTTCTTCTCTGCTCATGCCTTTATCTATCAGCATCAGCATCACCCTTTGGGAAAAAACAAGGCCGTGTGTTAAATCGATATTCGATTTCATCCGGTCTTCAAAAACAACCAGCTGTTCCAAAACTTTCGAAAAACGGTGAAGCATATAATCGAGCAATATGGTAGCATCGGGAAGTATTATTCGTTCTGCCGAGGAGTGGGAAATATCCCGCTCGTGCCAAAGCGGTACGTTTTCGAATGCGGTAACCATATATCCTCTTAGCACCCTTGCACAGCCGGTAATATTTTCGGAGCTAATCGGGTTTCGCTTATGCGGCATCGCAGAAGAACCCTTCTGACCCCTTGCAAAATATTCTTCCACTTCGCGGGTTTCACTTTTCTGTAAATGGCGTATTTCAACAGCCATTTTCTCCATCGAAGAGCCTAGCGTAGCCAGCGTGGCCATATAAAAAGCGTGGCGGTCGCGCTGTAGCGTCTGTGTAGAAACTTCAGCCGGCTTTAAACCAAGAAGCTTACAGGTTATTTCCTCAACTTCGGGCGGGATATTGGCAAATGTGCCCACCGCTCCGGATAGCTTGCCGACCTCAACATCGGCTGCAGCCATCGAGAACCGCTTTTGATTGCGCTTCATTTCTGCATACCAAAGGGCGCATTTGAGCCCAAAAGTTGTCGGCTCGGCATGAATACCATGCGTGCGACCTATCATTGCGGTATATTTATGATCTCGTGCTTTGGCGGCAAGCACATCCAGCAGTTTTTGAATACCGGTAGCAAGCAAAGAGTTAGCTTCTTTCAACCGCACACCCCATGCTGTGTCTACAACATCGGTAGATGTTAAGCCATAATGAACCCATTTTTTTTCGTCGCCCAGCGTTTCTGAAACAGCACGGGTAAAAGCCACAACATCATGACGCGTAATTTCCTCAATTTCTTTTATTCGGGCTGTATCGAATCGGGCTTTTTCGTAAAGCAAGTCTACGTCTTCGGCTGGTATATGGCCCAGCTTACTCCATGCCCGGCATGCCGCAAGTTCTACATCGAGCCATGCCTTAAACTGTTTTTCTTCGGTCCATATTGCGGCCATTTCGGGCCGGGAATAGCGTTCTATCATGGTAAAATTAAATGGTTTGCTTTAAAATAAGCTGTGTATGAAGACAGACAAAAGCAAAGTCTTCTGATATTGATTACAGGCCTGTGTAAAGGCTACTGCTAAGAAGTTTAACGACGGTTTTATCTATAATTTTATCCTCAAATTATTAATAGCATTCTTTCGGGGGTGATGACATCGATACACAATAAATCTGCTTTGGTGCATTTACTAATGTGCCAGAGACAAAATTGGGTTTTGCTATTAGGGGGCTACTATTACTCTTTGGTTGATTTCTCCGGCGCATCGTTTTCTACGTCTGATGATGGCTGTTCCCTGATCCGGATTTTTTTGAGACGGTTATTTTCTATTTCCTCTACCGTTAACTGTAGCTCAAGAAACATATGCTGATCTCCCTGATCGGGAATACGTTCGGCCAGGTGGTAAATGAGACCGCCAAGGGTTTCGTACTCATCATCGCTGCTGGTAAGCTCACGATTAAGGATTTCTCCCACCTCATCAAGATCAATTTTTGCATCAAAAATATAGTCGCCTTCCGGAGTACGCTCGTACAACTGCTCATTATCGCTGTGCTCATCGTGCATTTCGCCGATAATTTCTTCCAGAATATCATCCATTGTTACAAGCCCCTCTGTACCGCCGTACTCGTCTACCACTATGGCAACGTGCGTTTTTTCGCGCTGAAAGTCTCTGAGGAGGTCGTCGATTTTTTTTGTAGTTGGAATAAAAAGTGCCTTACGCGCATTTGCCTGCCAGTTTACCAGTCCGGTACTTTCATTATGAAGCAAAAATGGAAGAATGTCTTTGGCATGAAGAACACCCTTAATATTATCCAGATCATTTTCGTACAGCGGGAAGCGGGAAATACTTTTTTCTCTAATTACCGAGAGTACATCCTCGAGAGTGGCATCGGTAGAAATTGCTACCATATTTACTCTGGACGTCATAATTTCTTTTACTGTTATGTTGCCAAAATCAGCTACATTTTCAATAATTTCGCGTTCTTCGCCCCTTAACGTACCCTGCATTTCACCAACTTCTGCCATTGCTTTAATGTCTTCCGAACTAAGCTTTTCGGCAACTTTAGGAATCCGGCTCTCCAAACGCGCAGTACTTTTGGCTATAAGTCTTGCAAATGGTGAAAAAAGCCAGTAAAAAAAAGAAAGTGGTGCGCTTAGCGATCGTGAGAAGGAATAGGCATTTTTCAAGGCCAGTACTTTTGGGGTTATTTCTGTTAGAATTACGATCGTAAATGTTAATACCAGAATCTCGGCAGTGAAAACAATCCATTTGTCGAGCCCGTAAAATTCTACGAATTTACCCGTTAATACAGCAGCAAATACAGCTGTAATAATGTTGGCAAATGTATTTCCTATAAGTATTGTCGCTAATAATTTACGTGGGTCACTAAGTAGCTTTTTTACCCTTAAATCGGCAGAATCCAAAGCTTTTTCGTTTTCGTTTTGGCTAAAACGGGTTTGATTCTCTCTTGAAAAGAAAGCGACTTCCGAACCGGAAAAAAAAGCTGATAAAATAAGCCCCAGAATGATTACTAAAATCTGAATAAGCGTTTCTGCAGGATCGATCATGCCGATTGCATCTGTAGCTTCTACAGAATTCTGCTGTAGCAGCAGTAATATCGATAAACTAAATGACGGAGGTTCCAAGTAAAATATGCGTTCTTACAATAATCTGGTTTAAATTCGGGCAATTTCGAAAAACGTATAATCGATTTTCCCCGAAGCCCTCTACGGGCAATAAAAGTACAATTATATAAATTAATTAACCTTAGCTACTTGCCTGAAATTAAATATATTTTCGCTATCCTTTTTTTATGCTATCCCAAATATAGCTATTTACAATGAGAAGGAACTGATAAAGAAAGTGTAAACGATAAAAGGACAGACAAACCCGGTAATGCCTTCTAAATTAAGAAAATCTCTTCGCCCATTCCAGATGGTTAATGGTTGATGATCCCAAAACCAATATTCAACTCAGGATTATCCTCCAAATAGTTTAGATTACACTCCCAAAGCAAGGCATTTCTGAGAAACTCTTTAACTTCGATAAAATAGTGATTAGTAAACATCACCAAACCAGGCTTCTTGCAAGATTAAAGTTTCTTTACTATTTATGCAGTCTAAAGTCAGAGCCAAGGCTGCTGAAAGAAATACAGACATGCATAGGCTTCATCTTTATAAGGTTGATTTTTTGCCTTCATTTTTAAATGCAAAGAGCCGGAATCCATTTGGATTCCGGCTCTTTGTTCAGTCTGCTTTCTACTTTCAGCTAGTTTTTCTGCAAATTGCTATTTGCATACTACAAAGGAAGCAGGCCTAAATCAAGAAGAGACCTAAAACGGCAGATCATCTTCTACATTATCTAAATCATTATTATTAAACGTAGTGGGAGAAGCTGAAGTACTATTTTGCTTCCCACTATTCATTGCACCGGATCCAGCAGCAGCTTGTGAATATCCACTATCACCACCGCCCATGGAATCGTCTTTACGGTCGAGCATTACCATATTAAGAGCTTTTATTTCGGTGGTATATTTTTTTTGACCGTCTTTATCTTCCCACGATCTGGTTTGGATAGGTCCTTCAAGGTAGACTTTGCTTCCTTTTTTAAGGTAAGACTGACAAATTTCGGCCAGTTTGCCCCATGCAACCACACGATGCCACTCTGTTCTTTCCTGAAGGTCTCCGTTGGAGTCTTTATAGCGCTCACTCGTTGCTACGCTTAAAGTGGCAACAGCCGTATTGCTTTGGGTGTAGCGGACTTCAGGGTCAGCGCCCAAGTTACCGATAATCATTGCTTTATTTAAACTAGACATAATTAATTCTCCGTTTTGTTATCAATTTTTATTTGTCTCATAGATGCATAAAAACGGATAACCTTACAAGTTTTTTTTAGATTTTTTTCTCACATCCATAAAACACCTGCAAAAATGGGTCAAAAAATAAACCTAAGATAGATTTACCACACAAATTAATACTGGTCAGACATGTAATTCATCACGTATCCACGCATAAATAATACAGATTATAAGCCCATCTTTTGTGTTATACCTGAAAAAGTTGTTTGTAAGATCACTTCTGGCAATTTTTAGCTGTTTAAGCGATCAATTTGTATATTAGGGTCTAATACTTCTTTCGAAACAAAAATAGCTGATCACGGGTTTCTTCCATTGAAGTATAATGTCTCAGCACCGGCCGGGCATTTCTTGTTCCACGTACATAGTCTGATTCTTTTTTCCAGGTCATTTTGCTTTTTGTGATATTAAAAAGCCCCTTTTTATAAGGCTTGGCAAGTTAATTCCTTTGCCACCTTCCTTAAAATAAATAATGTGTTAATAGCTTAAACGTAGTTCAACTTTCCGTGAACTGCTAATTCATACCTTAGGGTCCGATTTCTGTCAGTTTATTACTGACATGAATCTGTCTATGCTTGTGTTACGACCTTAGAGTCTGTAATCTGATTGGCAATGATTTGGTATGCCTGCCGTAGTACGTAATCAGCACATAGCGGTCAAGCAAGTTAAGAAAGAACTAAGTATTTATTTAGTCTGTATTTATATTTTCAGAATTATTTATCATTCAGAATTGACCGGAAATTAGATTCTCTATACCAGACCGAATTATAGCTTCACACCATTCCATTTCAGCACCTTTTTAAACCGTTCAATCGCAAAATTTTAGTATGGCTAAATTAAATGATGAAACTCTCGAAATAGTTGCTCATCGGTTCAAGATACTGGGTGAACCTATGCGCCTTCGCCTCTTATCGGCTTTAAGAGATAAAGAGTATTGTGTTCAGGAACTGGTTGAACTAACCGGTGCTGGTCAGGCTAATGTATCCAAACATCTTTCCCTTCTTGCATCAACAGGTTACGTTGGAAGACGAAAAGACGGCCTTCATGTCTATTACTTTATACAAGACCCAACTGTATATACCCTCTGCGAACTTGTCTGCGACAGAATCGCTATTAGTGCTAAAGAATTACACAAAACTCTGGATTCCTGAAAAGCCCGCATCATCCTGCAACATCCAAAAAAGAAGGAGTTGGAAAATACAGAATGAATAAAAGTTGGAAAATAAAGGATAGTTTTTAAGTTGAGCTACCCGGCCCGAAAAGCCACATTTCCACCATTCTTTACTATCGGTTGGCCATACCTTTAACGAATTGACCATTTCTTTAATTACAGCGCGCTGTAAAGGAACGCATTAGCGTGGTAAACAGCTTTGTATGGTTACAATACAAAACAAAACAATCATTCCGTATTCACCAACGAAGGCAAAGCTGCAAGCATTTAACCTATTTACCTCAGGTTTAAAAAATGCCAGAATCTGTTTCCAAGGGATATTCTAGTGGTAAATTCAGATTTTTATGTAGCTACTCTACATACAGCCTTCCATTAATTAACTTAATTCTATGGTTTCCAAAGGCGATAAAATTGATCTTTCTTTCACTATAAAAGCGGTACAAGGGGGCGAAGAGCAGGAGACCTCCTTTGCCGGTTTATTAGACCGTCGTAGCGTGGTATCCGTGTATATGAAAAACAACACCGGCAGCTGCGATAAGCAAAATAAAAGCCTTGCCGCACATGCCAATGAGTTCGACAAATTGGGCTATAACCTTATTGCTATTAGCAAAGACGGGGGCAAATCCCACATGAATTATGCAGGTAAGCTTGGCATTAATTACACTCTGGTATCGGATCCGGAGAATTTATTCTCGAAAGCAACTGATTCTGTGGTAGAAAAGAAAATGTATGGCAAAACCTATGAAGGACCTTCAAGATCTGCTTTTATTATAGATACAGACGGTACTGTTCTCGACTTGATTGAGAAAATAACTCCCGCCTCGCATGCCGAGGAGCTTCTGGATCGAATTAAGCAGCTCTAACATCCCCAAATTCGCAAGGAAGCCCTGTATTCTTAAATTTAGTACAGGGCTTCTTCTTTTTAACATTGGCAACATTTATTGGTATTATTCTGAGAGGCGCCAATAATGTTGTTACTAAATTATTGTCAGTTATCAGCAGGTAATGCTAAATTGTTTATTTGTCTTCTGCCATGTTGCCAAGATACGTCGGGGCTTCAGCGTTGAATACAACCAAATCATCTGTTTTATTGGCAAAGCTTGCTATAATCGTGCAGGCCTTCTTTCATGATTTTTTGGTTTTGAGAAGGTTCACAGCATTTAGTTATAAGCAAATTTCTATGTGAGTTTCGGTCGCATTAAACCGGAGTATGGTACAGCCGAAGCGCATAAAAGATTTTTAGGATCCATCCATTTTTTCACGTTTGTCGCAGTTTCGAATGGCTGAATTTTCTATAAAATCTTTTCTTCTTTGCTTTTTTTGCGCCCCGACAGAAATTATATCGCACCCATACTAAAGCTGCGGTATTTCGAAATCATCAGACATGGTGCAACCTTCGGGTATCGGGCTTTATCAGCTTGTTTATCAGTAAGGCTGGAGTTGTATTTTTATTAATAGTATTTGAACCCAATCAATATTTTTTATTTTCTTAACGAACGGTATAGTCTTTTATCGTAAATAGTGTATGCGCCATTTAAAAGTAAAACCTTTTCTATAGCGGTTGCACAAATAAGTGTACTTTAAACTATTCTGTCTTCGACTACTTGTGCAGTTTTGTGATGCACACTGCATAAATCTATTTTCGGTTGCTTAACGCACTTTTTATCAACATTTTGAAGCATTTATAGCCTTATTTATATGAAATCATTAGTAATAGTCGAATCCCCTACGAAAGCCAAGACCATAAAAAAGTTTCTGCCTAAAAGCTACGTGGTAGATTCTTCAAATGGTCATATCCGGGATCTTCCGGCCTCTGCAAAAGAAATTCCGGCCAAGCTAAAAAAAGAGAAATGGGCCACCCTTGGTATTAACACCGAAGCAGGATACGAGCCTTTATATGTTGTTTCAACGGCAAAGAAGAAAGTCGTTAAACGACTCAAAGATCTCATTAAAGATGCGGATGAGCTTATACTTGCTACAGATGAAGACCGCGAGGGCGAAGGTATCTCGTGGCATCTTCAGGAAGTGCTTAGCCCGAAAATACCTGTTAAGAGAATGGTATTTCATGAAATTACAAAAGAGGCCATCCAAAAAGCGCTTAAAGATTTCCGGTCAATCGACATGAACCTGGTAGACGCCCAGGAAACACGCCGCATTATCGACCGCCTGGCAGGGTATACTATTTCTCCTTTGCTTTGGAAAAAAATTGCTCCCGGTCTGTCTGCAGGGAGGGTACAGTCGGTAGCCGTAAAACTTATCGTAGACCGTGAAAGAGAGCGTATGCGTTTTAGGAGCGGTACGTACTGCGATTTAAAGGCACTTCTTTTCCCCGATAGTATAAATGGAAAGGGTGATACTTTCCCTGCCGAAATGACCGCCCTGAATGGAAAAAGACTTGCCAGCGGCAAAGATTTCGATGAACAAACCGGTAAGCTTAAAAAACCGGATGCCGTAGAGTTGCTAAACCTGAATGATGCAGAACAACTCCAAAAACTACTTCAGGATCACAGCATCTGGAAAGTGGGTTCTATTGATCTGAAAACCCAAAAACGTTCTCCTGCTCCACCATTTACAACATCTACCCTGCAACAGGAAGCCAACCGCAAGTTTGGCTATGCCGCCGGCGACACCATGCGTATCGCCCAAAGGCTTTATGAAGAGGGTTTTATTACTTACATGAGAACCGATTCAACCTTTTTGTCTAACCAGGCTATTGAGGCAGCACGAACCGGAGTGGAACAGCTTTACGGTAGCGAATATCTTAGCGAAAAAGAACGCAGATACGCCACAAAATCAAAAGGAGCCCAGGAAGCACACGAAGCTATTCGTCCTGCGGGCAGCCGCTTTGTTACCCCTAAAGATACTGGGTTAAGCAGCCGCGAATTTAAGCTGTACGATATGATCTGGAAACGTACTGTTGCAACTCAGATGGCAGAGGCTGTTATAGAGTTCACCAATGTTAATATTCTCGCCAGCCTCTCCGATAAAGAGCTTACCGCTTTCGCGAAGCAGAATAAAGAAAGCCGTTTCAGCTCGGCTAATGAGCTTGAGGCTACTTTTAGAGCATCCGGCAAAAAAATAGTTTTCCCTGGTTATTTCAGGGCGTATGTGGAAGGTAGCGACGACCCTGAAGCACAGCTCGATGATCAGGATAAGCCGTTGCCAGTCCTCAAAGAGAATCAAGCGCTGGGTTGCAAAGACCTGCAGGCTCTTACACACGAAACAAAGCCACCCGCCAGGTTTACCGAAGCAACGCTTATTAAGTTTCTGGAGAAAGAGGGCGTTGGACGCCCAAGTACCTATGCATCTATTATTTCTACCATTCAGGATCGAAAATACGCCCAAAAAGACGGTAGTGCACTTGTGCCAAGCTTTACAGCTTTTGCGGTTACCGAACTTCTGGAGGCTCATTTCCCGGAAATGGTAGATACTCATTTTACTTCCGAAATGGAGCATCAGCTGGATGAAATCGCCCGAGGCAATTTCGACCGTACTACGTACATAAAATCCTATTTTGAAGGCGAAAAAGGATTAAAGGAAAATGTAGTGAGACAAGAGTCGCAAATAGAGCCTGCCAAAGCCAGAAGAATAAATCTCCCGCTGGATGGCATGGAGAATATAGAAATTTTTGTGGGTAAATTTGGCCCCTATACGCAGCTTACAAAAAACGGAGAAGTAGTTTCTGCATCGCTGCCGGAAGGTCTTGCCCCATCCGATTTAACGGGCGATAAAGTACGCTCTATTATAGAAGTTTCTGAAGAGGGGCCGGAATCCCTCGGTAAAGATCCCGATACAGGACAAGAAGTGTACCTGCTAACCGGTCGCTACGGCCCGTATGTGCAGCTTGGTGAGGTAACCGATGATAATAAAAAACCAAAGCGTGGGTCTCTGCTTAAAGGTATGAAACCCGAAGACGTTGATCTGCCACTGGCACTCAGACTGCTTTCGCTACCCAGAAGCCTGGGCAATCACCCGGAAACCGGCAAGGAAGTAAAGGCAGGTGTAGGTCGCTACGGTCCTTTTGTAGTTCACGATGGCAAGTTTAAGTCTCTTGGAAAAGACGATCATGTTCTGGAAGTAAAACTCGATCGTGCAGTTGAGCTTCTTGCTCAAAAAGCGGGTGAAAAGCGTGGCGGAGGTTCATCTGTTTTAAAAGAGCTTGGCAAACACCCCGATAGCGGTGATCCGATTAATGTACTTACCGGTCGCTACGGCCCGTATATCAAATTTGGAAAAAAGAATATAAGCCTCCCAAAGAATACAGAAGTTGATGATTTTTCTCTTAATGATGCTGTAGAACTTATCAGCAGTAAGCTAAAATAGCACCCTTCGGGATGTTCGGTTTGTCTGCTTAGCTTAGCTTAGCTTTATTTAGATTAACAGAAAATACGCGATCTCGATATTTCGGGATCGCGTATTGTAATTATGCATTTAATGAACCAAATATGAGCCCGCTCCGAAAAGTCAAATTTGAACCACGAAGTCACGAAGACTCGAAGTTT
>JAIULZ010000075.1 GCA_022565805.1 Balneolales bacterium | reverse complement strand
GCAGGGTGGTGTGAGAGGACAGATAGGGAATTAATCCCTATCTTCCTACTCGATTCACAGAACCTTTAAAATTAAGCACAATCACCGATTATAAATAGATATACTTAAAAAAATTAAATATTTATATAGTCGGTTTCTTAGCTCGTGGCGCAGTTTTATTTTCAATAAATGAAAACTTTCAACCGACTTGAAATTATATATATATTTAGCCGTTAGCTGAGCTGGTTTTATTTGGCTTTACAGTGTTAATCAAAACCGTATTCTATTTAAAGCTACTATTTTAATAGAAAATCGGCTTCTATAATACAGCTGAAAATTCTTTTATTGGCGGTTAATTGCTGCATTTGCCCGGTAATTTGAAGGAAATTTACACAACTTTTTTACTAAGAAGGGGGCGGCTCTTTATTAAGCTATGAGTTTTCCCAAGCCTCTTGATCCTAAGTAATGGAAGACTTTACAAAAGTACTTTGCGACCTGTTTTCTGCCTAATTTCAAAATAAAACCCTCGAAATATTTAGTCTATATTGAGGTTTTATTATTACTCCGGCCTTGAAAATGGGCAAAATGTATCTGAAAGTCTTCTCGGAAAGGGCAATTGAGATATCGTTGAGTATTAAATCCACTATTTTTTAATTCTTTATTTTTTAAAATGAGTCTGATTTTTGAGGCACAGGAAAAGATTTTGAAAAAGTTTATGCCCTATGCTGCGAATACGGTATTTGGCAAAAGGTACAATTTTTCGTCGGTGAAAAATTATGAGGATTTTCTAAAGTACGTACCTGTAACTACTTTTTTAGACTACGAAGAGTATCAGGAGCCCATGAAACAAGGCGCTGCAGATCTTACCTGGCCTGGTACAGTTTCTAAGTTTGCTATTTCTGCAGGAACAACGGGAAAGCCTAAAGACATACCTTTAACCCCAGATCGTGTTAGAAGTGATAAGCTTTTTCTGCGTAAAGTGGCTCTTTCTTATCTCTATAGCTACCCTAATATTTTTAGCCTGTGGGGCCGGCAGCTTAGTTTACCTGGTACACTGGAAAGAGATAAAAAATATCCCGGTGTGATATTTGGCGAAATTAGCGGTCATCTCGCTCTTATGGCACCTGCTCTGCTATCCAAAATCCAGATTATGGACCCCGATGAATCGGTTTGGCTTAGCTTTAAAGATAAGCTTGAAATTGCCATAGAGCAGGGCGTTAAAAGTGATATACGCGTAATTACATCTTTACCCTCGGTTTTGCTGCGATATTTTCAACAGGTTCTGGACTATACAGGCAAATCTCATATAGGAGACGTTTGGCCTAATCTTACTTTGCTGGTTTCGGGTGGTGAACCTTTGCCCTCGTACCGGCAGCATTTAGATGTTCTTACCGAAGGTATGAGACTTCACTATATTGAGAACTACGGGGCTTCAGAAGGTTACTTCGCATTTAATACAGAGCAAAACCGCAGCGATATGAAGCTGGTTTGCGACAGTAATGTTTTTTACGAATGGATTCCAAACCCATCTAGCAGCAAAGAAAAACTTAGAGAGCAGCCTACGATTCCAACATGGCAAGTTAAAGCAGGCGAGCGCTATGGTATGGTGGTTACTACTAACTCCGGACTCTGGCGTTATGTATTAAATGATGTCGTTATTTTTACCGACACTGAGATCCCCCGAATAAAAGTTGCAGGAAGAGCAAGTGATGTATTAGATGATTACGGAGAATATATCGAGGCATTTCATGTGCAGGAGACCCTTCGTAAGGTTACAGAAATTACCGGTGGTGTATTCTCTAATTGCACAGTGGGGGTATTGCATGATTCAGCAAAAGAGAGTCCCTATCACGTATGGTTTGTGCAATGGGCCGAAGAGCCCAAAGACCCGGCTCAGTTTGCGAAACTGGTTGATGAAAAGCTGGCAGAAATTAACAGAAGCTATGAAATTCGAAGAAATGGAGAGGCAATCGATAAGCCTAAATTCTACGAATTAACAACAAAAGCTATTGCAGAATGGCAGCAGGAATTCATGAAGGTTAAAGCACAAACCAAGTTTCCCAGAATGATTCATGATCATGAAAAATGCCGGAGCCTTGTTAAAAGATGTCGCAGGATGGCATAATTTAAAGGTAGGTAGTCGGGATAGTTAGCTTCCGTTGCTAAGTCTTTGGTATTCTTCTTCTGCCATTTTAATCAGGTAAGAAAAGCCAGTGTTGGTACTTTGGCTTATGGATTGGAAGAAGACGATAGCTTCGTCAACTTCTCCATTCTTTTCAAGACTTTTAGCCTTATAAAATTTAAATATCAGGTTTTGAGGGTGTTTTTCTACCAGTAAAGAAGATGTTCTGAGAGCATCTTCGTACTGTTCGTCTCTTAAATACAGATAGGTTAAAATCATAAGCGCGTCTCTGCTTACATACGTGTCTGCGCCTGCTGCTTTTTCAAGTTGCATGAAACCACTTTCACGATCTCCGCTCAAGCCGGCAAACGAGGTAACCCATCTTATTTCACTTGGTATTGTTCCCATCATATAGTTGAAAACACCTCTGCCCATCTGTGCATTTGGATCGTCGGAGTTGAGCGCCAAAAGTTGTCGTGTATATCCAAAACCAGTCATTGCACTCCGAATAGCGGTTCTGTATTCTTTTTCACTTGCGGCAACAAGGCTTCTGTAGCCGTATAAGCCGCTTAGAAGCAGTACGGTAGAGGTGTCGTTCCTGGCTGTACGAAGATGACGCATGGAAATATCTATTGCTTTTTCCGATTTGCTCAGAAAGTCTTGTGCTTGTTCCGAACGTCCTCCTGCAAAAAAATATGCCCAAAAGGGGAGCATAGAATCATAGAAAAAAACGGTAGGATCGTTTCTGTAATCATTTTTAAGCTCATCGAGCAGGGTTTGAGCATCCTGCCAGTTAGTATCGTAAAAAAGCTGAATTGCTTTTTCCAGCCGGATATCTTCTGCTGCAGATGCAGGATTAGCCGGGGTGCCTTCTGATGATGAGTGAATAGGTTGTACCATCAAGGAGCCTATAAATAAGAATAAATAAAGCATGATGTGTCTGTGATACCAGAATATCTTTTAAATAGAAATAGTTCGGGAAGCTTCTTTCAATGTGAGTACAGCCCAATACTTAATCAGGAACATAATCTGGAAGCTAATGTAGTCATATACCTGTATTCCAACGTTTAGAAAGTAAATGTGGTGTACAGGCTTAAACAAAAATCGATAGCTACCCGACAAATACTGTTTCTATGCAGAACTGAGGTCTAATAAGGGTGTATTTTATATCGATATCAATGTCGATTAATCATCGAAACGGCCGGTGCCGAGCTTACCTTCGCTACTAGCCACAGCAACAGATACGGCCGCATCACCGGTAATGTTTACTGCTGTTCTGCACATATCAAGAATTCTGTCCACGCCCAGAATGAGGGCAATACCTTCAACCGGTACATTCACCGAATTTAAAACAATAACAAGCATAACTATACCGGCTCCGGGCACACCAGCTGTACCAATAGAAGCAAGCGTAGCCGTTACAACAATCGTAAGTTGTTCTGCAAGAGATAGATCCATTCCTACAGCTTGTGCAATAAATACTGCTGCAACAGCTTGGTAAAGGCTGGTTCCGTCCATATTTATAGTCGCGCCTACGGGAAGTACAAAACTTGCTACTTCTTCCTCAACGCCCAGGTTTTTTTCTACCCGCTCCATGGTTACAGGCAGGGTGGCAGCACTTGAGCTTGTGCTAAAACCAAGCAACATGGCTGGGCGAATACCTCTAAAGAAATTTTTCAGGCTCATATTGCTGAAAATCTTAAACAGAACGGCATAAACCAGCATCATGTGGGTGAAAAGACCCAGTAATACAGCGACGGAGTACCATCCGAGAGCCATCAGCAGGTCGAAAGCCCTACGGAGGTCGTCTCCGGCCAAGTCTACGATTACCGAAGCTAGCAGCGCAAATACCCCGTAAGGTGCAATCAGCATGATATAATCTACAATTTTGATGATCAGATCATTAAATGCATCAAAAAAGTCTATAAGCTGCTGGCTTTTCCTTTTTTCAATTTGAATGAGCCCGATACCAATTACAATAGCAATAAATACAACCTGTAGCATATTAGAATTGCTACTCATAGACTGTATTACATTCTGCGGAACTATATCTACCAAAGGCTGCAGCCTGCCCCTGTCTAAGGCTTCTTCGGCCGTTTGTCTGCGGTCTTCAACATTTTCTTCATAGCTTTGAAGAAGCTCAATTCGGGTTTCTTCGGGCAGAGCTTTACCGGGTTGCAGCAGATTTACCCATATTAAACCGATGGTAATAGCTAAAATGGTTGTTGTAATGTAAATCCCAATGGTTTTACCGCCCATTCGGGAAAGTTTGGTAATATCATTGAGTTTCGTAACACCCACAACCAGAGATGCAAGTACTAAAGGTATAGCTATAAGCTGGAGTGCATTAATAAAAATAGTTCCTGCCGGCCGGATAAACTCTGAAGTAAAGTCGTTTAACCCGGCTTGTGAGGAAATGAGCCCCCAGATAAGACCCAGAATTAAACCGATGATTATCTGCCAGTGTAGTTTTTTATACCAGGCCATACAGGGCGTAAATTATTTGATAAAGAATGATTGCAAGTAGGGCAGCAGTTCCGGTAGCCATAAAATTGACAAGATGGTTACCGGGCATGATTGCAATGCTGCCCAAACGAAGTATGTTTTTGTGATGCTGAAAATAATAGCCATAGACCGAGTCTGCAAGGCAACCGACAAAACCAGCTGAAAAAATAATTACAGCATCTGCAACGGAGAAGAAACCCTGGAATGTAAGCGCTAATACCCCTATAAAAGCAGCACCTAAAAATCCCCCAATGGTGCCGGGTACCGATATGCCACCATCATTGCCCTTCGGTACTTTTTTACCCCCGATTATCAATCTGCTATATGTTTTAGAAGAACGACTGCCTATAATTGTAGCCCAGGTATCTGCGGTTGCTGCCGCTATTGCAGCCACTGCACCAGCCCAAAAAGACCAGTACCCGGTTATATCATACAAAATGAGCAGGGCCACAAACCAAAATGAATTTGCCCAAACTTGTTCGGAGGTTCTGCGCTCCGATAAAAGCTCTGTTCCTGCAGCTACAGCGCTTTTATAGTCACAGATTTTGCCAAGAATACTGCTGCTTAAGAAAAAGAAGCCAAGATATATAGCAAATTCAACACCTCCCAGTCCCAGGGTTACAGTGCCAATAATAGCTGCTGTTCGCATTCCATCTAACGATAAAAGCCGGAGTAGAAAAGAGAAGTAGCTTAGTACTATCGAAAATATCAGAGAGAAGAGCAGAAAAATTCGATCTATTGGCCCTGCAGAAAGCACAAATATAGTTATAAGCAGTAGCGAGAAAGCGTAGTTTAATAGTCTCAGAAGCCTGAAATCGAATGATTTATTTAAATAGTCGATGGAGTCTGAGTTCATCTGGTGGTGCTGGAATATTTGGTAGTTTGATTGATTTCCGGTGTTTGTCTTTATACGCTATAAAACTATAAGGCGCAGAAAGTATATGTTACGCTGCGTGGTCTAAGTGTAAGGTTAATTACATTCTAAACGTAAACTGCAACCAGATTCTATAGAAAAGTATCAGTAAAGTGGCTATTAAAAGCTAATTGCCAAAAATTGGCAACCTTCAATATCAGGGAGCGACTGTTTCTTCCTTTTTCATAATTCCGTATCCGAAAAGTACAAAACCTGAAAGTATTAAAATAGGTGATATAAAAAGAGATAAAAAGCCGTCTATTTGTCTCTCAAGGGCCATTATTGCAAAACCGAGAAATATTAATCCAGCACCGGATCCCATAATTTTATAGTTAAGCAGAGTAAAAATAGGTTCTTCTTTTTTGTTGGTAACTCGGTTTCTTTTGGTTGGTCTTGGCATAGTAGTAATTAAATGTTATTGATTTTGATTTTGCTTTTATGATGTAGGTAGAATATCTACTGTAATTAGAAGAAATTGAATAACCTTCTGTTTCTATTTTTATTTGGTTCGTCGTGGTTAGAATACATTTAAAGCCAGAGATTAAGCTATCTGTATAAGATTTTTGTTATTAATCTAAGGAAGAATGCCGATAAAATAGTGGTTTAGGAAAGCGTTCTTTCCAATTATTGGTATTTAGAGAGATGCTTGATAATGGTTGTATACTTCGTTTCTAAGCCCTGACAATCTTTCAAATCAAGTGCTTTTTTTCTGATTTTTGACAAACATTGGTTTTAGCAGATAAACTAAAAAAATCCGATCTAAAAAAAGATCTGAAAAGGGAGTTTAAAGTTGCCATTAACGTCTAAGGGTACAATTTCATGCGGAAAGCGTTTGTCAATTTATCTAACCCTGCATTTAACTCTTTAAGGAGTTGAAATTTTGCTTATTTCGAAAAATGAGGGCTCGGGTTATAAGTAAGGGTTTTTAAAAATTTCCATAAAGCAAACGCTTTTTTTAACAACCAAAAAAGCGTTTTTCTGATATTTCAAGCGCTTTTAATAAACGCTTATGAATTCATTGGAAGGTTTGTTAAATTGGGTGTCCGATAAATCAATCAAGCTTCAGCAAACACTGTAAAGATCGATAATATAATAATTGTTTTGTAGGCCAGGTAACAAATTAATCTAAGCGTAAACACATTGTATCGGTTTTGTCTGCAGAATTATTGATGACATTACAAGATTCTGTAAATCTGATATTTCTATTCGGTTATTTCAAAAACAAGTTATTTTGTCTGTCGGAACAAATCCAATAGCGGTATTTTTGTTGCTGAGTATATTGGATGCTATGCTAAATCGATAATTAATTTTGCGCTTACAGTTATCACAATAATTTCAAAATCGAGTCTCCTTTAGATTTATTTCCTTGCCATAATTAAAGAGCCGTTTAGTTGATCATCATTGCGTGTTTCTCAATTGTTATATTGAGATTTAAGTATGAAATAAATACTGTACGTTGCATAAATCGTGTTTTTGGCTACTAAGAATTGAGGCCTATGTCTAATTGGCTGATTTTTCGTCTTACATTATTAATATGTAAAATGAATTTCCTTCATTTTTATTTGCCACTGAAACACCTAAATTTTGAATCTAAGTTATAAATGGCCCGTAGGGCTGCTTCAGTCTATTAAACTTTCTTGAATGAATCGTATAAAGCTACTTTTTGCTCTGTTATTTATTCTTTTTTCCTTTCACGAAGCCCTGAATGCGCAACAGGTTTTTGAGCGCAGGGCTGTTGAAGTGAGCAATCTGGGAATATCTTTCTCCAATGTTGGTACGATTGGTCGCCCCAATGTGCGAAATCAGCCAGTCGGATTACCGAGTATGCAGTTTCCAAATGGCTCAGGTACAGAGCACCTCTTTGAGGCCGGTATTTGGTTAGGCGCACAAGTTAACGGCCAAACCAGAGTTTCAACATCTTCGGTTACGAATCCTTCGGGCTATAATGAATCCGCGGCCGGATTTGAGTTTACGAACGACGGAAGCCTTTTTACCGAGCGCTCTTCCCTCGAAGACAGCCCAAACTTCCAGCCCAGTGCAATTAGTCATCAAGATTTAATAGCCGAGTTCTCCGACCGGCGCACCCAAAGAGGCAGTCAGCCGGTTCCGGGTCACGAAAACCCTCTTTTTGCAGATGTGAGAATGGAGTCTTACAACTGGAATTTTGGTTTCACAGAGGGTATTACGATTCTACGCTACGATATTACCAATAACAGCCAGCTTTGGTCGAACAACCCGAACGGGGAAGTTTGGGAGAATTTTCATTTCAGCATTTACTCAGATATGGTTGTGCGAAATGTTAACACTACGGTCGAAACCGGATCTGCGTTTTTCAATAAAGGCGGTATGGGATGGCTCGATGATCAATATGCTCTGTATGTTTTCGACAGGGGTTCATCAGACAGTCCCAGGATAAATACATATGGTGCCAACGTAATTTTAGGCTCGGAATACCGGGATGTTGAGTTTCATCCCCGCAGAGCCGAAGATGTGCAGGCTGCAGGCTTGCCGGTTCCTTCTGTATCTCCCGACTTTTGGCTTTTCGGAGCTGGTACAGGTGCTTTTACACGACCTAACGATGATTTGCAGCGTTTTTTCAGAATGGAAAACTCCTGGCCAGAAGGTCTGTTGCAGGCAAGTAACCCGCAAGACAACAGAACGATAGATGACTTTAGATTACAGTTGAGAAACGATGGTCTTACTGCAAATGGTAACTACATACAGCTTAATACTATCGGGCCATTTCCAGAAGTTTTGCCCGGCGAAACAATTAGCGTATATGTCGCATTCGTGACTGCACTAATGCCAGAAGAGTTTCAGGGGTTGTTGCCTGCTCAGGTACAAAATCCCGATAACCTTGATAATGAAGACAGCCGTAGACTTCTTCTGGAAACAATAGACTGGGCATACAGACTATTCGATGGCCAGGAAAATGCAGACGGTACCCGCACCCGTTTTCTTGTACCCGAGCCACCGGCAGTACCACGCATGAGAGTAGAGCTGGATGCTGGAACCGCAAGCATCTACTGGGATGACCGCGCCGAACGTTCTATAGATCCTGTTTCCGGGGAGGAAGATTTTGCCGGTTATCGTTTGTATCGCTCAACCTTGGGCGATGATATTCGTGGTACAATTTCTACCTCTGCACAGATGATTCGAGAATGGGATACTCCCGATTCTCCCGTTGGTTTTAACACTGGCTTTGATGAAATACGGCTACAAGAGCCTGTGTTTTTTGAGGGCGACGACACAGAGTATGTATACCGTTTTGACGTAACCGGTATGCTTAGCGGGTGGCAGTATTTATTTGCTGTTACAGCTTTTGATGAAGGAGACGGAGACTCTCCGCCTTTGGAAACGGCCGTTAACGCAAATGCCGTTCGTGTATTTCCAGGTACTGCAGCCAATGAAAATTTCAGAAGCAGCGATCCTGAGTTTAAAGTGGGTGTTTATCCGAACCCGTATAGAGTGAATGCCGCCTGGGATGGTGGTACACCTTTTACCCGAAAACTAATGTTCTATAATTTGCCGGCCCGTGCCCAAATTCGTGTGTACACATTAGCCGGAGAAATTGTAGCAAATCTGGACCACGATGCCGAAACCTATACCGGAGATACCCGCTGGTATAGCGATTTCAGTTCAGGTAATAGAATAAAGCCAGGCGGAGAACATGCCTGGGATCTTTTAACACAAGCTAATCAGAATTTATCTACCGGTTTGTATTTGTATACGGTTCGCGATCGCGACTCCGGTCATATACAAAGAGGTAAGTTCGCAATCATTAAGTAATAAGTAGTGCTGTATCTAAAGATATTATTATGGTATGGCTAGACTTAATGAAGGCTTGTAGCATTTTTTTCAAATAGCTGATAACCAGCAAACTAACCCCAAAAAACAATAGCATGATGAAAACTCTACGTTTATTTGTACTGGGTTTCATACTCACATCGTTTCTTGCAGCTGATCTTTTCGCTCAGCAGCAAGTTACAATTCGTGAGCTGAATACCTATGATACTCCGCTACTTAGTCAGGATGATTTGCCAAACCACCCGCTCAGGGGGGTTCCGGTAACTTTCGATGCTGTGGTTGTCTCCTACCCAAGAAGCTCCGGTTTGGCCAGTATTACCGATGCTGGCGTGCCCGGCCGTATTCACGTTTTTGTGGCTGATGTAAACTCAATTACAGACGGTCTGGATGGAAATTCTATGCAGATTGTAGTAGCTGGTGCACAGCGCGAAACACTCGAAGCTCTTGGCCGTGGTGATGTTATTAGTGTAACTGGTGAGCTCACCTTCTTCAACAATGTTGGTCAGTTCAACGCCGATGATATAGAGTTTTTGGGAAGCGTTATTGATGAAGAGTATCAAGAGCTCGAACAATTGCTTCAACCTACCGTGATTTCGGCTTCTGAGCTAAATATAGCCTCAGAAGTAGAGCCCGGCACATTCCGCTGGAATGCAGAAAATTATACAAAGTATATTTTCCGCTATGTGCAGATAGACGGTGCCGAAGTTATCGACCGTCTGGAAGCAGATGCAGGCCGCCCGTGGGTAATTGCAGCACAAGACAATTCTATAGTAACCTCCAACGATACTTCCCTTCGTTTCAGAAACGATAGAAATAATTATGCCTTTGACCCCGAAACAGGTGTTGGACTTGGTTACAACTACAGAAGACCAGATGTAGATGGCCCGTATGTTCCCCCCACAAACGGATCTGTAGTTCGCTGGTCTGGTTTTCCGGTAGTAAATACCTTTAACCCGGGTAATCTCGAAGAATCTATAGATCAGTCTACGCTAAAAATTGCTTATTTCGAAGATGGTTTTGTTTGGATTGCTGATGGCGACGATCCTGCTAACAGAATTGCACCTGAAGGCTGGCCTGTAGATCTTCAGGTTCTTGGTTTTGCTCCAACAATTGATAACCTTGTTATTACTCCTGCTGCTCCAACCGGCGGGCAGAGTGTATCGGTAAGCGTAGATGTATTGCTTCCCGAAGAGGATTACACCCTTGAAAGTGTAACTATCGAATATTCTATTTTCGAATATACCGAAGATGGCGGCGAAGTTATTACCGCAGCTATGTCTGGCTCTGGTGTTAACCGCACCTTCGATTTTGGAAGTGTTGAGGAGTTCAATTCTATTGAATTCACCATTACTGCTGTTGCGAATACACCGGATGGCGTTTCAACAACTGCATCTGTATCAGAATCTGTGTTTGTAGGCAGCACTACCCAAACATCACCAGCGCTATTTTCTCCGGCCGCCGGCGAATACGTGAATAATGTTAACGTTACGCTTGCTTCTGCGACAGATGGTGCAGAAATTTATTTCACAACAGATGGTTCTGAGCCAACACAGTCTTCTACACTGTATACAGGACCAATAAATGTTACGCAAAATACTACCATTAATGCTATTGCCTTTAGCGATGGTCTTTCTGCCAGCCCTGTAAACACCAGGACATACACCATCGAAGAAGAATTTGAAACAGCTGCTACTCTTGCAGAACTTCGTATGGGTGAAACCGATGGTACGCTATATAACTTTACTGGAACCGCTGTTATAACTCACTTCAGAAACAACAGAAATCAGAAGTACATTCAGGATGCTACAGCCGGTGTTCTTATTGATGATGCTCCGGGCGTAATTACTCAGTTCTACGACAGAGGCACAACCATCAGTAACGTATTTGGAACACTTGGTTTATTCCAGGGTGGTCTACAGTATGTACCGCAACAAGATCCTGGTGCGCCTGGTCAAAGCCAGTCTATCACTCCTGTAATGACTACATTGGCCGGAATTGACGGAGCATTCGAATCTATGCTGGTTCGGGTAGAAGACGTTCAGTTTGTAGAGTCTGGTCCGTTCGAAGTAAATAATACCTACAACCTGATTGATCCTTCTTTGGGCGAAGATGAAACGTTTCCGTTCCGTACGCTCTTCGGTGAAGCAGACTACATTGGTACCGAAATTCCTACCGGAACTTTCACACTTACGGCACTCGTGAACAACTTTAACGGAACTTTCCGTGTAGTTGCCCGTGATATTGAAGATCTTGGTGGTACTCCAAGTAATACCAGAGATAACGAGCGTCCTGTTGCATTTAAGCTGGACCAAAACTATCCTAACCCGTTCAACCCAACGACAAACATTCGCTACTCTATACCTGAGGCCGCAAATGTAACACTTTCTGTGTATGATGTATTAGGGCGTCGGGTTGCTGTTCTTGTAAACGAGCAGCAGGTTGCGGGTCAGTATACCATCAACTTTGATGCAAGCAGACTCGCCAGCGGTACTTATCTTTACAGGTTGGATGCCGGTAGCTTTGTACAAACTAAAAAAATGCTTCTAATCAAATAAGATCAGAAGATTTCCTAAAGCCTTACAAAAGGATAGTCCGGTAGTTTTATGGTATACAGATAGCTGCCGGGCTATCCTATCTTTACAGCATATGCGTAAATATTCTATACTATCTTTATTCGGATTGTTGCTCATTTCTCTGGCTCTGTCGTCTTGTGATGCAGAAATGAAGGGCGACTTTAACGCAAATCAGCCTCCTAACACATTCCTGACCGTAAACGAGATTAATCTCCCGGAAGGTGACAGACTTGTTAGTCAAGTTAATATTTCCTGGTGGGGGGATGATCCCGACGGTTATATCGTGGGTTATGAATTCAGAATAGGCGACGACCAGACCGAGCCATGGACCTTTACCACAAGAACAGACAGCGTGTTTGTATTACCTATTGAAGAGGGAAATATGGACGCAGATGTGCGTTTTACAGTGCGCGCTATCGATAATGATGGTGATGTAGATCCAGATCCGCCAAGTCTTTTGTTTCCTATTCGGAATTCACCGCCTGTAATTGCGTTTCGTTCTAATGAGACCCCGCCTGATACCACATACAGAGTATTCAGCTTTGGATGGAATGCCTCAGATCCGGATGGTGATGCCAATTTGAATCGTATAGAAGTGGCTTTAAACGATACGACCGAATGGCAGGCTGTTCCAACGAATATCAGCTTTCTTACGGTACGTGTAGATGATACGGTAAGCCCGGCTACATCGCAGGTGTTTTTCGGACGCGCCCTTAACACAACCGATTTACAGTTCGATACAATTAACATAAATGGTGATAATATCTTTTATGTTCGGGCTGTTGATAATGCCGGCGCGATTAGCCCGGTAGTAGAACACGAGTGGTACATTAAAGAGCAGACCTCCAGAATTTTGTTTCTGAATGATTTTCAGGGCGGTAATTCTGCTTCCAGAGCCGAGTTTCATCTTGGGTTATTAGAACAGGTAGGTATAACTCAGGTCGATTTTATTGACATTTCTGATGGTGCCGCAACTGGAGGAAACAGAGTACTGTTTTCACAGGCTTTCCCGGATCGTTCGCTTGCTCAGCCCACTATTAATACCATGCTCGCAGAATGGGATCATATTTATTGGATTTCCGATAACCTGGACAGAAATATTGGTTACGCTCTGGAGATTACCCTTAATTTCTTCGAGAACGGAGGTACTATGTTTATTAACATACCTACTAAAAACGTGCCTGCCGATAATCCAATCTTCCAGTTCCTGCCTTTTCAAAGAATGGAATCACTTCCAACCGGGCAGCAAAGTTTCTTTATCGCAAATCAATCTCAGATTATACCGGCAGACGATCTGCCGAACCCTCCTACGCTTACATTCCGACGTAATCTGTTGCCTTACTACCCGGTTATACCTTTCGGTGAAACCGTAGAGCTGTTCGAAGCAAACTTTCAACTGCGGGCAGCTGTAACTGGTGCCATATCCGAATTTGACGGATCTAAACTTATCTCTGCCACAAACCCGGATGAATCTATTCTCTTTTTCGGGATCGATTTAACCGAGTTTACGGCCGAAAGTGATCTCGCCCGATTACTGGAAATAACATGTACAGAAATTTTAGGCTTTCAGCAATGAGATATATCGCTAAAGTATACTTACAGACAATCCTGATTTTGTTTTTGGCGCTGGCCTGGTCTGCCACAGATGCGTTTGCCCAAACCGGAACCCTGCAAGGCGTTATTACCGATCGGGATGATGGGGAAACCCTCATTGGGGTAAACGTTATTATACGTGGTACAAGTTTCGGCGCGGCCACCAACCTGGATGGCCAATATACCATTACAGGAATCAGACCAGGAGAATACAGCGTAGAATTTAGCTATGTTGGTTACGAGCGTATTTTAATTACTGGCGTTCGGATTAACTCGGGCGAAACTACTACCCTCGATGTACGAATGGGTATGCAGGCTCTTACTGCAGGCGACGAAGTTCTGGTTATTGGTGAAAGACCTATCTTCGACATCGAAAAATCATCTACCTCGACGACTTTATCCCGTGAACAGATTTCTGCCGCACCCGTGCGCAGAGTTGATGAAGTTGTTGGAATGAGTGCGGGAGTAGTTCGCGACCCCACCGGTTTGTACATTCGCGGTGGTCGCGCCAATGAAACAGGATTTGTGATTGATGGGGTTTCAGCTCAGAACCCACTTGCAGGTACAGGCTTTGGTCTTGATCTCGGCGCTAATGCCTTTCAAAGCGTAGAAGTTACCACAGGTGGTGTGGATGTAGAGCATGGAAATGCAACATCCGGGGTAGTTTCGGTTCAAACTCAGTCTGGTGGGGATAGTTTTTCAGGTTATTTTTCGCATAAGAGAGATAACCCCGGAAGAATGACGGGAAGTACCGCCAATTTCTTTACCGATATTTATGATTTTACTCTTGGTGGTCCGGTTCCCATCGGCTTTATACCCGGGAATTTATCTTTCTTTGTAGCTGGTCAGGTTAATGTTACCAACGAATTTATGCGGATAACAGCAGATCAGGTGCAATCTTCTCTTATCGACAATACCTTTTGGTCGCCCAGACAAGACAACCGCTGGAGTGGTTTGTTTAAGCTTACCTATCGAATAAAGCCTGGTATGAGGGTAGAGGCCGCTTATAACCGTTCTCTTACTGTTAATCAGAACACGCGAATGCTTCAAATTATTGGAGATGATGTTCAGATTCGTCCGGGGCATCAATTCTTTTTTGAGCAAAATCTGGATAACGCCAATACCTATGCCAACGACAGTAATATGTCGTACATAAAATGGACTCACGCCGTTTCGAACTCAACTTTTTACGATATACAGTTCAGTCGCTTCTTTACACGTTTACGTGCAGACGCTAACGGCAGAAACTGGAGACCAGAATTTGTTGATGGAGAATTTGACGCATCCAGCATTATAACATGGCCGGTAGTACCATTTCCAGCCGGAGACGATTTTAGCTATGTTTTACCCGGAGAGGGTTTTGCCAACAACGGAGGAATTGCATCACTTTGGCACGATCACTTTGCCGAGGAATATACGCTTCGCAGTACGGTTACTTCATACTTAACCGAAAACAACCATCGTCTTCGCGTAGGGCTCGAAATGAAGTTCATGAACTATCAGTGGATCGATATTACCCGACCATGGGTTGGTGCACCGATTCAGATAGATGATGAAACTACAAGTGAAACCGGTCGACTTGGCGCTACATCCGATATTTGGAATGTGCGTCCTTCAAGGGGCTCGCTATTTGCCAGCGACGAAATTCGCTATCGTGGTCTTATTGCTAATATTGGTGCTCGTCTGGAATATTGGTTCCCGGGAAGCTATGTAGATAACTTTATCGATGATCCGCTTTCTCCAATTCCGGATGCAATTCGCGAGGCCTATCTCGACGAGACCTATAATTTATTTGGCAACAGATTTAAAATGCGGCTTCTGCCCCGTATAAACGTATCATTTCCGGTTCGTGAGAATATGGTTATGTACTTTAATTACTCGCATAAATCGAAGTTGCCGCATCCGACCTACATTTATGCCGGTTTAGATCCATTTTATCAGGATAGATCATTCCTTTCGAATTTGGGTAATCCAAATCTCGATCCGGAAGTTGATATTTCTTACGAAATCGGATTCCGCTATCAGCTTACATCTAACGATGCTCTTAACTTTACCGCTTTCTGGAGCGATAAGTACGATTTTATTACATCCGAGCGCATAAATATTGTTGATCCGGCTGGTCGTGAAACAGAGAGAACTTTTCGCGTGAACGGCGACTTTGCCCGTGTTCGTGGTCTTGAAGTTTCTTACCTGAAGAGATATTCCCACTTCCTGCAAGGATCTGTAAGCGTAACCTACTCTCGTGCAGAAGGTCTGAGCTCTACATCTAATGATGCACTACGCGATATTATTTCAGGTGGACAGGATTTTGGAAACAATATTGAAACTCCACTCGCATGGGACAGACCCTGGGATATTAAAGGAAACGTTATTTTCACATGGGATCGCCCAAATGATCCTTTGTTTGGATTAGCCCCTTTAAATCAGTTCAGGATTTTCTTATCCGGTATGTTCCGTAGTGGTCTTCGCTACACACCTATGGTATTTAGAGGTAATGAGCGAAATCCAATAACCGGGGTAGAAGATTGGCGTCCTATTTATGAAAGAGATCCGGACCCGAATAACAGGTTTTCTGAAGTTGGCGATCCGTGGGTAATGTTTGATCTCAATTTTGAGAAATGGATTAACCTCGGAAGCACAAGACTGCTTGCCTCAGTAGAAATAACCAATCTTTTTAATGCGAAGAATGCGGCTATACTTAACCCGGTAACAGGTAAACCATACCGCACAGACTACCCGAGCGATCCTCAGGCTCTTATTGAGCTCCGAGGAGACAGCAGGTTCGATGTTCCGGCAAATGTTCGTGATCCACGCTATGTAGATCCGAGAGATAATAACAGCCCGGCTTTCCTGAATCCAGCCAACTTCCTGCAGCAACGTCATATAATGTTTGGATTAGCTTTTAATTTCTGATAAACGTGTACATGTTTTCAAATAAATCAGCAGTTTTATTACGAAAGGCTTCACTTTTACTTCTGGTGTTGCTTCCCTTAACGATGACCGTTGTTCAGGCGCAGGGAATATTGCCGAGTTTAGGTGACTCCAGGTCGGGAACCTCCGGTTTTCAGTTTTTGAAAATCAATCCCGATGCAAGGTCCTCTGCAATGGGTAGCTCTAACGTTGCTGATGCAAATGATGCATCGGCATTATATTCTAATCCTGCCCTTGCAGCGCAAATGAGTGGCAGCCAGTTCTATGTGGGCCATACGCAATACTTTGTAGACATAAGCCTTAATTATGCCAGTTATGTACACCGCTACAGAGGCTTGGCTTTCGGGGGTTCTATAATGTATCTGGATTCGGGTGAAATGGAAGAAACAACTGAATTTCAGCCATTTGGAACAGGCCGAACTTTCCGTGCGCCTCATCTTGCAGCCGGTCTTACCTTTGCACAAGAGCTTACCAACTTATTTAGCTATGGTATTACCTTTAAATACCTGGATTTCAGAGTTGCTGAGTACAAAGCACAAACCGCTGTTTTCGACGTAGGCTTTTTCTACAGAGTTGGAGATACGGGGCTGCGTTTTGCTATTGGATTAAGCAATTTCGGATTAGACTCTTCGCCATCAGGCAGCCTCACCCGACAGTCCCTGGATGGTGAAAGGGTAGAAAGGGATTTTGAAGATATTTCTCCTCCTACCACGTTTACAATTGGTGCTGCTTATGATGTGTACTCGATCGGAGATTTTGATTTTCTGGCAACAGCACAGATTACCAACCCCAGCGATAACTCGGAGCAGCTTAGTATAGGAACAGAAGTTTCATATATGAAGCAGTTTTTCTTCAGAACCGGTTACGAATTTGGAGTAGATGAAGCCACCCTTCCCAGTTTTGGTATTGGTTTAAAACTACCGGTGCTTAACTATAACCTCGGTCTGGATTATGGTTTTACGAATCGCGACCGTCTTGGCTCGCTACACCGCTTCGCTCTTAAATTTAATCTTTGATGTTTATTCAGCCCTCTGTTATGAAGCATACCTGGCTACCACTTGTACTACTGGTTTTAAGTTCTTTTTTGATGTCTTCCTGCGACGACCTGTTTGGTTCGAAACAAGACGCCATAACCGATGAAATCTTTGAAGACGGACGGCAGGATCCGAACCTTATAGTTGAGGATGTCGGTTACGTGGCTTTACTGCCTTTTTGGGACTTCTTTAACGAACCAAGCGATGTATTCGTAGGCTACGACGAACTCGTATATATTACCGACCGCGACGGTTTACACGTGCTCGACCGTGCCGGTCGTCGCTATATTACCATATCGGATGCCTCTGACTTTACGAATAATGCCGGGGTTGGCGTAAACCTGCGAAATGCAGTTTCTGTAACACAGGATCGCTTGCTTAATGTATATGTAGCAGCACGTTACGATACCGTGATTGCCGCAGTTGATCCTAACATTACCTGGAGTTTACCAGCTGTTTATAAAATTGAAAATGCAAACGGAGCAGGAGACCTGCGTCTTAAGCAGGTAATGGTGCATCCGTTTATGGATGCAAGCCGGGCAACAACCTCTTCACAAAGAGCCCGACTTAATAGAGACCTGGCAGATAATGATGAACTCGTTGAAATAACCGGGCTATCCACACTCGCAAATAATGAGTTATATGTAGCACGCAGAGGTCCTCGTAACCGTACAGGTGAAGCTGTAGCGCAAGATAACACGGTGCTTATAATGTCGCCGGTTGCAGGATCAGATGGACAAATGCGAAACACAAGTCAGATCAGAACCCTAAATCCTAATACGCCATCTTTAATCAGCGGTATAGATATTACAGACATTGCGACTTTTGCAACACCCCCGCAGCGCGATAATGTTACCTCCGACCGTAGTTTTCTTATAACACAGGGAAATGCTGAAAGAGACATAGCTTTTCGTGTACTTTGGGTAAATGCTGTTAATACCCCCGATGGTTTAGAGTACCGCTCTAACCCGGCCTTATTAGCTCAAGATACCACCCGTGCAGATTCCTTCTTATATGCGCAGAACAAATTTAAAAAACCAACGGGTATAGCCTTTTCCGGCGATGAGCGCGCGCATATCTTTGTTGTAGATGCAGTAACCGACAGCCTGTATTTGTTTCAGTCTAATGGTATAGAGGGTGTAAACCCACCCGCGGGTTCTTCGGCTTCGAAAGCTATAAACGTTTCTTTTGGTGGCACAGGTAGCGGGCCAAGAGAATTTAGAGACCCAAGCGGTGTTGCTTACTTCAGAAGAATAGTTTATGTGGCCGATACAGGAAATAACCGTATCTCTCGCTACAGACTAAATACAGATTTTGAATAAATTCTGCTAAAACACCTTTGCTTAAATCATTTTGGATGCCCGCTTTGGAAACAAATGCGGGCATTTTTCATTTCATTCAATTTTATAAAAGCTTTAGAAAATTCGTGTATAGCTTAACTTCCGCAAAAAGATCGTGTAGTGGCTACAAATCAACTTATTTGACAGCTACAAAGAATGGCGATCTGCTATTCAGGGATGAAATCAGACAATTGGCCG
>JAIULZ010000074.1 GCA_022565805.1 Balneolales bacterium | reverse complement strand
AACTACATACCAGAATAACAAGCCTTATTTATACATTTTGCGGAAGTTGAGTTAGTACAGCGCCTTTTATTTAACAAGCATCATTTTGCGCGACTGAATTTCGTTTCCGGTTTGCAGGCGGTAAATATACAGACCACTTGCGAGGCTTCCGGCATCGAAGCTAACCTCATGTCGACCCGCATTATTGTGCTCGTTAACCAAGGTTTGCACAAGCTGACCCTGCATATTGTAAACCTGCAGCAGAACGGAACCGCTCTCGGGCAGGCTGTAGGTTAGCACGGTTGTCGGGTTAAAAGGATTGGGGTAATTCTGATGAAGCTCAACCATTTTGGGAAGGTCAGTTCCGGGCTCAAGTGAAACCGGTGTGCCAAATGTGGTGAAGCTAAAATCCCAGCTGAAAAACTCTTCTGTAAAAGGAATCGTCATTTCTACCGTTACCGTAAAGTTTTCGTCAGGCTGTGTGAAGGCATCAAGCTCCATCAGAAAATCCGGCGTGCTGCCAATATAAAACTCATCTATGCCAATGTTTAGCGTTACGGTGTCCTCCACAAAAGCAACATAATCGGCATCGGTGGTAGCCGTAAATACAACTTCCATATCGGTACGCCCCGCGTTGAAAATTTCTTCATCAAAAGACAGGCTGAAAAAAGTCTCCTGACCAATTTCGGCATCGCTTGAGGAAATGGCCGGGCTAAAGTCAGCTACAGGCTGATATGCTCCAATAGAATCGAGTTCGGTTTGTCTTAAGGCCGGACCAGCATATACCGCCAAAAGCTGATTAGGCAGTAAATTGTCTTCAGAAAGAGGAATAATACGCTCGGCTCTCGCCCAAAATGCACCGCCCCAACCACCAATACCATCCGAAGCATTACCTACTTCGGGAGTCATGGAAATGGCGTTTACCCGATTGTCGTTACCCGACTCAAAACCATAAAACCAGTCATCGGCACCGCCACGGGTAGCATAGCCTACCGTTTCTACATCGGTACCATGCTCGTACCCGTTAAAGCGCGTCATTTCCTGCGCATAGGCTTCAAAGATATAGCCCTCAATAGTTCTTCTCTGCAAAGCGCCGTACGGATAAATAAGTAAATCACTGTAGTTATGATAGTTGAAAACCGCACGAAAATCATTTTCAAGCACAAACTCCTTTAAAGCCTGCGTCTCGGGCTCGCTGAACGGCTCGCTGCCGCGATAGGTATCGTTATTAGGATCTGTTGAGGAACCGCCGGGGTTGTTAGGATGATCCCAAAAAATGTACGGGCCAAAATTACGGTTTAGGTCAACTCCAGGTCTAAAGGTCCCCACCGGTCTTCTGTTTTTCCGCTGCATGCCGCCACCATTCGGGTTATTGATGCGGTTAAACTCGTAACCATCCGGATTTAAAACCAGAGTGAAAGCCATGTGCCGCTGATCAATCAAAAACGTGGCCAGCTCATCTTCGCCATAATTTTCGAGCAGCCACCACATGTAGTACACCAGATTCATCATACTCATGGGCTCCCGTGCGTGTATCAAAGAATTGTAGTACGCCTGCGGCTTTGTTTCGTCTAAATCGGTCCCAATCCAAACGGTCCATATATCGCGGCCTTCGTAGGATTCACCAATACTGAATTTTGGAGTGATGAGATCGGGGAAAAGTTGGTGCATTTCATCTAGTTCGGCAATTACTTCATCGAGAGTAAGGTGGCCGCCCATAGAGCCCAGTTTGAAATTTACAGGCAGGTTCTCACCCTGCAGTTGTCGGCTTTGGAAAACCGGATCGGCCATAAGCTTAGCCTCATAAAAAGAAGCCATATCATCCTGAACAACCTCAAAACGGATTCCGGCCTCGATCATCAGATTTAGCTCATAGCCGCTAAGTTCTGCATGCATGTGCCTATCATGTATATGAACGTGATCTATGGCCAAACCTAACATACCCATCTGCTGAATAACATCGGGTTGCTCCACATTTACGCTAACGCGATAATACAAGGTTTCGGGAAAAGGATTAGTCTGCTGCGCTGAAACAAAAAAGGGAGTGCAAAAAACAAACAGGAGTAAAAACAGAAACTTCATGGAAGGAATTTTGATATACAAAGTTAAAATATTACAAAAGCGGGTCGACGATTTATGTGAAACCATAAAATGGCGTAACTATTCCGTAAAAGCGCACATTCGTACTGAAATGCAAACCGCGCTAAACAAAACAAGCTGAGAAGAACAGCAGCGGTATATTAACCACTAACTGAAAACGCTAAATTAGTTCTACAGAAAGCATTACTCTCAATTAAAAAGTGGTTGAAATAGCTTTCAACCATATTTAACGCAACACTGAAATGCAGCCGTTAAAAACGAGCTGTATAATCCGAAACCAGAGACCTGCTTATACACTATAAATCGCAATTACGTGGCCTTTCAAACAAAATTAGAAACGCACTTAGAAACGATGAGACCTTTATTAAACGAGTAATTGACTCTGCTAAAAGCCAAAAACATAATTGTAAAATAACTTTTAAAAAATATTTTAAAAACTTTCTTTCTTCACTCTTTGTAAAGACTCGTTAAGTCTTTGCATCAAAATCGGAACAAACTCCTTGTGGGATGGTTTCATAAAAACCGATCTCAGGACTGTTATCTCAGTATCATTACTATTTTTATCAGTCAGTACAGAAGCAGCAGGAACCTTATATAAACTAAGAAATAACGACTTACTACCGCGTTTCATCAGATCAGAAAAAAGTGCTTTCGATAATGCCGAAATGGTTTCGCCATCGCTTGCAATGGGAAAATAGCAAACGATATCGGTTTGAGGCTGCTCGAGTAGTTTAAAGCTTTGGGTTTCGTTTATTTGCTGCCCGAAGGACAAAGCCGCAGCACGGCAAGCGCTAAGCATATTTACAAACTCACTGTTGTGGTAGTCGAGGCCAAACATTTCTATGGTAAACCATAAAGCGGCGGCCGCAGCACCGGCACGTGAGCACTCAAGGGTAATTTCGCCGAGATGCAGCTCATCGGAAGAGAAATATGTATACGGAGAATCGTGCTTATAGAAACTGCCAACAGCAGGATCTTTAAACAATACGCAGCCACAGCCATAAGGTTGAAGACCGTGTTTATGAGGATCTATAACTATACTATCTGCTTCGTTCGTAACATTCCAAGGCTGAGATTCAATTTCTTTACGCTGAGCCAGCAGTTTAAAAAAGCCACCATAAGCTGCGTCTAAATGAACGCGTACACCCAGTTTTTTACAGACTGGCAGAATAAGATGAAGCGGCTCTACCCTTCCTGTACCCGTGGTGCCCATTGTAACAACAAGCGTACCCACATTTGATTTCTTAAGCACAGACTCAAGCCTGCTTGCGAATAATTCCGGACTTTCATCAGCAGAAGGATAAGATTTTATTTTAGCTGATGGAATCCTGAGAACACCGCACATTCTTTCGTGCGTATAGTGAGCCTGATCGCTGAATGCTATTGTACGGCCGGGATGAATACAGGAAGCGACCCAGAGTGCCTCGAGGTTTGCTACAGTACCGCCGCTTGTTAAATGCCCGAGAAACGATTTTCCATAACCAAACATGGTAGCTAATGCTGCAACCGATTCCTTTTCCATTTCTGATGTTGGTGGGCCGCCATCGAGTGCATGATTATTTGTGTTAACGCTCATAGCCATTGAATAAGCAAGCCACGCAACGGGGTGAGGTGGTTTAAGCATCTGTCCGGCATAATCCGGATGATGAAACGGATAATTTCCCTTCATACGCTCGGCAAACTTCACAAAAACCTGCTCCAAATGGGAAGAAAATTCAGGGCTGTTTATACTACCGTAATTAGATGGTATACCGTAACCTTTGATTTCGGCCTCTTTAAACCATCTCTCCAAAAAAGGTAATAACTCGCTAAACATGAATATGGTGCTCCGTATGAAAGAAATTATTGTTTGAAGAAGGCCTTATAAATACCTTCTTTTTTAATCTGTTGGAATTCAGCCTCAGGTTAAAATAAGATCTACGCTCCCGGATTTGTGCATTGTCATTGTTGTATCAGATTAAGAAAACCGGCATAAGATTAATTTTTTTCAGGTCATCGGGACCTTAAACAAAGCCTTTCGGAAAACAAAAAAGCCCTGTCATGATAAGAATACATCAGACAGGGCTTTAATAAAAGACCTAAAATACGGGCGTAAGATTCGCTCTTCAACCTAAGTGTACGAATGTAATAACCTGCATTGGCGAAACTAAGCCGATTGGCATTTTATCCGGATCTAAATAATATTGAAAGAAAGCCCAACCGACAAGGTTTGACGAAGCTGTAGTTTGTTGGAAACATCATCATTATAAAGCATTGTAAACCTAAAAGTTGTATTCAGGTAATTATTAATCTTACCAATCAGCTCGTTATTAAAAGTAAAATCGGAGCGGTCTGGTGAGCGCAACGCATTTGAAAAAGTTTCTATAGAAGCTACATAGCGCACATTCTCAAAAATCTGACGGTCGAAAGAAACTAAAAACGAATAACCAATTTCGTTTTGAAATGTTTCTCCTTCATCCAGACCATATCTGGTAGAGAGTTCTGTATCCCGAACAAATGTTTGGCGGGCAGATGCACCGGCTTCAATAGAGAAATACTCTACCGGCTGATAAGAAATACCGATAGTTTCTGTAAGATAAGCAGGTGCAAAAAAGCGCGATACTACATTTTCCTGATTTCGATCGAGTCCTTCGTCGAACTGAGTGAGCAAGTTTACATTACCAACCAATGACCAGCGATCGTCTTCGAAAAAATAACGTATTGTATTACGAATGTTGATTTCATCGTCTGTTTTTCTGAAATCATCTTCAATTTTAGATTGGCCGTATTTAAGCCCCAAGGCAAGATTGTAGCCCCAATCGCCTCTTCTGTAGCGAGCGCGAAAATTGGTAGCCCCTATAATAGCGAGCGTACTTACACCACCCTGCTCCCAGTTTCTATAGCTGGCCTGATTTCCGTTAACGGCTCCCCTCCACTCAAGGCTCCATGCGGACACAGAATCAGGCGGTGCTTCACCCCATGAAATTCCACCGGCTATAACTGGTGTGGATGTTAAAAAAGCGACAATCAAAAAGGTTAATAAATAGACTCTCATTATTAATTTTTTATTCTTCATATTTATTTAAGGCTGTCTTTCAGTCTAGTGTAAATCTGTATTTAAAGAATCAGTTCCTTGAACTACTAAAAATCTATATTCAATAATAAATTGAGCAACAGCTAATATTAGGCTAAATCCAAAAACACGATACAGAAACTGTTTTATACCCGCTTGCCGAAATTGGCAGGAAACTTTGGCACAGAGAATAACGACACGTTTACACAACTTTTAAGATTATTCTGTTTAAAGAACGCACGTATAATTTTCAATAGCACATTTTTGCTGAAGCTATTTATCCTAAGCATAGGTAATCTAATCGATGTATCTCCTGATAAACCTATAGACGGGTTGTTGCTGAAATTAAATCTAAATAAAAGCTTCGCTGATACTATATTTTCTAACAAAATAAATTAAGGACTAGGCTAATTTACTGAAGGTAGCCAACTTCACATTATTTTGCCATAATAAAACGATTAAGACTTCTTTTTTTGAGATAAAATCTGTTATCAGAAATAGCTGAATGTAAAAAGCCTTATCACTAGTACTGATGAAGATAAACCGTAAAGCTGTCTGTCTCATCTAAAAAAGACACCTGAACATGCTCACGAAATTTAGTGGGAAGCTTAATTCCAAAAAATTCAGCAAAAAAAGGAAATTGACGGTGCCCGCGATCTACAAGTGCGACAATTCTGATGCGTGAGGGATTGCCCTTATCGAGGATAGCATTAAGGGCTGCGGCGACCGTTCTGCCGGAAAATAAAACATCATCAACGAGAAGGATATCGCGACCTTCTACAGAGGAGTAGTCAAGTGCGACCGTACCAACTCCCTTAACTTTTACAGAAAGCAATTCACACACAGACCCTAATGGCAACTGAAGCTCGGCTGATAGTTTACCTGCCAAAGCTAAACCGCGATCGGCAATACCAATAATGAGCGGTAATTTACCGGCATCTGTAGATTCTGCAATCTGAAAGGCCATTCGCTTTACTGCTCTGTTCACCCTTTCGGGCGTCATAAGCACATAAGCATTTTCCGGGGTTGTATGTTGTGATACAGACACTTAAGGTGATTTATTCCTACTGGAACATAGCTTTAATACTTCCCCATGTTCTGCGAACAGCGGTTGATGTATAATTTACTTCGGCCTGACCAATAAATCGTTTTTCCCCGTTTGCAAAAACCACATTAAGCTCATACAAAACCGGCTCTGTGTTATTCGATTTTCTAAATACGTTACGATCTATATACTCGTAAGCATGAACACCACCTTGGGCCGGTCGGGGCTCTACTTGTTTAATGGTTGAAAAGTCGCTTTCATGCGACATTTTACGCTTGAGTTCGTAAAAAGAAACCTCAGATTCCTGCTGAACCGACCATGTAATCCTTATTTCATTTCTGGAAGGATCAGGAACTTCAGCTCTGAATTGGGTTACCTGCGCAACATTTGCAGCTAAAAGCAAAAAAGCGGCAGCAAAAATTAAGTATATACGGCTCATTGAATTTGATTTATACATATTACCCGAATATATAAAAAACATCAGACTATATAAATTATTTTAGTCTAATTGAGAAAATGTTAAAAAAGTTTCTGAACTAAACCGCATTTCTGAAAATAGTACGCTTTTGAATGTTAACTTATCCTCCCATCACTCTAAAATCAGCTCTGCTGAACGCCCATTGATACAGGATATGTTGTTTACAACTTACAGAAATACATTACTCCTACATTTTTATTTCTTCGAAAAATTAAACTTATGGCAAAACGCAAAGCTCTTTTACTATTCGGCATCTTTTTAACCTTAATGGGGATTATATCTTGTACAACAATAGAACTCGCCGAGCAAGATGCGTTTGACAATCACAGAATCATCATTCCGGAAATGTACAGTTCGGAAACCTACACTCTCGATACGCACACAGTAACCACACCCGATGATGAAACTCTTGCGGTATGGCATTTTAAAAGAGACGATGCGCAGGCTACTGTTTTTTATTTTGGGGGGAACGGTTTTTTGCTTGTGAAATCTGTTAACTGGCTCGATGGCTACGCAGAAATACCGGTTAATCTTGTCTTTTTTGATTATCGTGGCTACGGTTTAAGCAGCGGAACACCCGGTGTTCAAGGTATTACTACAGATGCAATTTCGGTGATGTCTTTTATAGGCGCAAAGGAAGAAGCCCGTTCTCTGCCGTTCATTTTACATGGTCATTCCATGGGCAGTATTGTGGCATCTACAATGGCTAAAGAATTTCCGGATGCTGCTGCACTTATTTTGGAGAGTCCGGTTACGAATGCTCCGGATTTAACCAGAGGGCTTATTCCATGGCTTCTACGACCCTTCATCCGATTTCGGTTCGATGATGCGCTTCTATCTCAGGATAATGTGCAAAATATAGCTGAAATTAGCGCCCCAACCCTGTTTATCACAGGAAAAGACGATATGATAACACCCAAACGAATGGCCGAAAAGCTTCACAGGGAATCACCAGCCGCCAATAAAGAACTGCGGCTTATAGAAGGTGGTGGTCACAACGATCTTCCCGAGTTCAGCGCGTACCGAAGAGCCCTCGGGCAGTTTATAAACAATACGTTAAACTAAATCCTAAGCAGAAGCGGAAATTGTGATGAATGCCGACAGTCTATTTGAGTTTTTCACGTTCCTGTCATCAGTTCACGTCAACTAATCATTCGCAATTTTGATCTGTTTACGATAGAAAAGGCAGAATCACCGGTACTATTTCGGTAATTCTGCCTTTTTGGGGATAGCAAATTCTGCGTTATTTATTGCCTGACTTCAGCCGATTATTTCCTGCTTCGGCCTGCGGGTCTTGCCTTGTAGTCATTAACAGTGCGCAGATTAGTTTCTACTTCGGTCATATCTGTGATTCGTAAATCGTCTATCATCCAACCCCGAAAGCCGTTATACAGCTCATCTACGGTATCGAATGCAAATTGAATGCGAATATCTTCGCCACGGAATTCAGACAGATCTACTTCAATCAGATTCCAGATAGGAGCACGATTAAAGCCGCCGGAGGTAAATGGTATGGCCTGCCGATCCGGCAGAATCGGATCTGAAAAAGGATTAATTCGTCCTAATGGTACGGTCTGATTTCCCTGAATTACGCGAATCTCCATCAAATCAAAACCGCTTGAGTTTGGGTTTACGCTTTCGATTTCGAACCAGCTTTGGAACGATAGCGCAAGAAAGTCTGAGGCCGGCATTGAGATTACCGGAGATGTAAGGGTTCCGCTGTTTGAATCTAAACTTGTTCCTCCACTTCCGGGAGAATCAAAGTCATCCTGCTCTCCCATAAAATTTCCGGTCTGCGGATCACCGTACCAGTAAAAATGAGAGCCTGAAGCAGCGTTTGGTATAGCTGCATTCGAGTTATCATCGGGTGCGAGACGCACATATTCAGGAAAAGCTTCATTTACAATTCCGCTGTTTGAAGACTGTCTGTGCCAAAATCCGGTTGTTTCCCAGGCGTTTTCTAAGGTGAAATTATCTTCAAATACGGTTACTTCTTGTGCATCGGCCAGTTCTACACTTTCATTATTTACGAAAACGACATCCTGCAAAAGCGATACATTTTCTATTACGACCGGAAGCTTACCCTCAGCTATTATTCTGATTTTAAAATCTTCAATAAGTGTCGAGGTCGGCGCACTGTTTAAAAAACTGCCATCAGGAGCTTCAAGGGGTATTGCGCCGATGGCAAACTCACCATTTTCGTTGGTTACCGTGGCGATAAAATACCCGTTTGTTACCGATTCATCCTGTGCGCTAATCGCTATGGTGGCATTCGCTACGGCAGAGCCATCGGCATCTGTGAACGCACCGGTTACGGCAGATACGGGCTGCGTAATGCTGTCATCAACGGTCATCATAGGAGCAAAATAGCGCGTATTACTGCCATTCTCCGCAACTGTAATTGAACTGGATGATGTGGTCCGGTAACCATCGGCCATTTGACGAATAACGTAGGTTCCTTCTTCTACGCCTTCAAACCGAAATGTACCGTTTGCGGATGTTGAGGTTTCCATTACAACATCACCATTTGATTCTAAAACGACGGTTGCTCCGGAAATTCGTTCAAAGTTTACTCCATCTTCGACATAACCCTCTATCTCGAACTCCGGCTGCCGGTCGCTCGAAGACGAGCAAGCGGCCAAACTTATAACAGCGATAAACACCACGATTATTAACAGATATCTGTTTGTAGATAATTTCATGAATTAATTCTCCTGAATTCTGTATTTGCTTTATTTAAACAAAGCTATTTATGATAATTTTTTTATTTAAAGTGGCATAACCAGAGTCTCTAATTCTGTGCCATTCAATATATAATGCGAAAATATCCGGATTGACGTGTCAGTTTTCTTTTATGAACTTACCGAAAGAGATAACTATAAAATGAGATTTTCAGGAAGTAAGCGGCATAGTCACCATTATTTCAACACCGTTTCCGGGTTGAGAAGTAACAGAGAGACGGCCACCAATATAAGCAACCCTTTTTTCAATATTGTACAGGCCAATCCCCTTTGATTTGTTCTTTTCGGGCAGAATTCCAACACCGTCGTCTTCAATCGTTACCACAATTTCATCATCCAGGCGAATGAGCTGAATTTCAGCTTTCTTGGCCTTACTATGCTTTTCGATATTTTGAATACTTTCCTGCACGATTCGAAATATCTGAATCGCTTTATCATCCGGCAGATCATCCGGCATGTCTATGGCCTGAAATGAATAAACCACAGAGCTGCTTTCATTCGTCTGTCGAACCACTTGGTCCAGTGCTGCAGTGAGACCATGAACTGATAATCCAAACGGGGAAAGCTTATGTGAAAGAAGACGCACTTTTTGGACTACAGCTTGTATCTCAGTTTGGGTATCAATGGGTTCTGAAGAAGCTGAAGCTGTATTTCGGCTTATCTGGCTAAGCCTGCTTCCGATTTCGTCGTGCAGCTCCATCGCAACTCTCTCCCGCTCTTTTTCAGAACCTCTTATGTAGGCTCTGAGATTTTCATTTTCAAGACGGTTAATTTTACCCACAAGTTTGGCGTGATCTTTTTTTGCAAGCCGAATCTGCCATACTATTCCCGAACTTAAAAAAACGATTTCGAATAAGGATCCGATTTGAATTGGAGTAAACAGTAGCGAAGGAAGCCTTAGAAGCCCGAATTCCGTGCAAATAAATAGTATGCCCGCTACAAAGATAAATGAAAAAGCACCTGCGAATAACAGTGAGCTGTATTTGTCGACCGTATAATATCGTACTGCTACAATTATGGCCGCCCCGAAAGAGCATAAAATGGCGCTATACAGCGTAAAGATCATTGCAGTGGCGTTTTGAATTGCAAGACCTGTAAACAAAAGATGAAAAGCAGCTAAAGAGGCAACGACAACCGAACAGACTTTTATAACACGATGAATAGAGGTGAAAAGGGCTTTAGTAGAAAAGTAAGAAGTCACAAAAAGATTAAGGGTAATAAGCATCACATAGCTTATTCCAATACGGGCATGACCTCCAATTGTATAGGAATCTGGGTAGAGGTATTTCTGAGCCAAGCCCGAATCTACAAATACAAATGCGCCCACGCTTAGCATATAAAGCAAATACCATAGTATTTTGGTGTAGAAAGATACCAAATAGGCAATAACCGAAATTAAAGCTACAAATATAAAGGCCCCAAAATAAAGTCCGTAATAGGCATAGTTTAGCTGCTGCCGCTGATAAAATTCCTTTTCACTCCAGATTGAAACAGGGTACTGCAGGGAAGATCGTCTCTTGTCGAGCATGAACAGTACGTCTGCAGTTTCACCGGCCGCCACCTCAATGGGGAAAGCAAAATTTGTGTGCCTTATATTTCTGCTGCTCATTGGTGCAGCCCTGCCGGTTGATGTTTGAAGCTTCAGGCTATCGCTATAGCTTCTGCCGTAAAACTCAATAAAGTTAATGTTAGGATTCCGGATTTCAATAATCCAGGCTGTGTTTTCATCTTTATTATGAAGTGACAAGCCTATCCAGATATAATTCTGCACAAACCCGTAATAATAAGAACCTGATTTCCCCTCTTTAGCTAAGCCTTCGAAGGCTTCATCTGCTGTAATAGAATCACCTGATTTAAGTACAGATAAACTTTCCGTTACGGCTTGACCGGAAATACGTGTACTTAACTCAATTGAGGAGAGCTGTCCAAAAGCACTGACCGACCATAAACACATCAAGATACTGGTGAAGATTGCTATACACGCTTCCCGGCATCGCATGGTTTATCCCAGTCCATTTTTATAAGCAAATGTGATGAGCTCCCGGATGTTGGAAATATTCAGTTTCTTATAAATATTCCTGCGGTGCGTGTTAACGGTATGTTTACTTATGTAAAGATTAGAAGCAATTGCAGAAGAGCTGCTGCCTATTGCCGTTTCTCTAATTATCTGTTTTTCTCTTTTGGTAAGAAACAGTGCTTTTGCGTCGGAACTACCGCTACAGACATGCTTTATTTTTGGGTTATTGTAGTAATCTCCTGCCATTATAACATTAAGCGCGTAAAGAAGTTCAGATTCACCAAAATCTTTTAGCAAAAATCCGTCTGCTCCTTCTCTTCTCACTTTCTCGGCAAGCAGTGGGTCGTTATGCATCGTTAATATAAGTATAGCGGTATTCGGGTGACTCCTTCGAATTTCCGCAATGTGATCTAAACTGTTTTGATCGGGCAAATTGAGGTCTAAAATAAGTACTCGGGGAGATTCTGATTTCAGCGCTTCTAACAGTGCACCAACCGTTTTGCAGGAAGAAACCGGCCCATACTGCCCCGACTTCTGAAGAATGTGCTCAATCCCATCTATTACGATTTGATGATCTTCACAAATGAATACAGAGTTCATGGCTATAACTATTTTATTTAAAGACACCTTTTATAACAGATGCGTATAAAAATAGCTTTTGAAGCAAAAAAACTTAAATAAGCCGGTTAAGGCCTTTTACCGTATTCTGAAGCAAAAGGCCTTTTCATTTTTGGCGCACTGCAAACGTATATAATTAATGATGTTCACCGGAACTCCTGTAAAGGCAGTCCGAGCTTTACTTGATTAACCTCATCGTTCTTACTAAGGTTGTTTGTTCGGATGACAGCCGAATCATATAAATTCCGCTGGCAAGGTCTCCGGCATCAAACTGTATGGTGTGGGTTCCGCTCGGAAGCATCGCGTTCTCAAGCCGGGCAACTTGTCTGCCGGCTATATCATAAACTGTCAGCTCTATAGTTTCCGGGCTGCTTAGTTCAAAGGAGATATTTGTAGACGAGTTAAAAGGGTTAGGATAGTTTTGGTGAAGAAGCCGGGTTTAAGAATGCAGACTCATTACCTAACCGCACAGAATTGAGAGCTTTTTTAGTTTTGTGGCAAGCTGAGGAAAATATTTCAGTAAGCCAGTCAAACCTATAGCCAAAACAAAACTGCCCGGAAGAACCGGGCAGTTTAAGAAGAGAAATTTTGTATCAGGCGTGGTCTATCCACGAATATGGATAGTGACCATCGTCCAGCTCTTTTGCCGCCTCGGTTAGATGCAGCGGCTTGAAGGTATCTATCATTACAGCGTATTCATCGGTTCCTTCTTTACCGATGCTTTTCTCTACGGTTCCGGGATGCGGACCATGTGGAATCCCACCAGGATGATGCGTAAGGGAAGCAAACTCGACCCCTTTTCGGCTCATGAAATCACCCTCAACATAGTACAGCACTTCATCTGAATCTACGTTGGAATGATTATACGGTGCCGGTATGGCAAGCGGGTGATAATCATATTTGCGCGGGCAAAATGAGCAGATTACGTAGTTATGGGCTTCGAATGTTTGATGCACCGGCGGCGGCTGATGCACACGACCCGTTATTGGCTCGAAATCCTTCATATTAAAAATATAGGGATACAGATAGCCGTCCCAGCCAATTACGTCAAACGGGTGAAAAGCGAAATAGTAATGATGAAAACGACCCTGCTTTTTAATACGCACCTCAAACTCACCTTCTTCGTTATGAAAAAGCGGATCTTGCGGCACGCGGATGTCTCTTTCGCAAAACGGACTGTTTTCCATAAACTGACCCATGTTAGAAACATAGCGCTTCGGGAAATGAACCGGTCCGGTTGAATCACATACCAGCATCCGGTTATCATCGGTGTCGAAATGGATCTGATACGTAGTGCCGCGCGGAACCACGATATAATCGAATGGCTTGAAATCCAGCCTGCCAAACTGCGACTGCATGTGCCCTTCGCCGCGATGGATAAAGATGACTTCATCATGCTCGCCGTTGCGGTAGAAATACTTCATCTTTTTCTTAGGCAAACAAACCGAAATCTGCACATCATTATTAAACATAAGACAAACCCGGCCGCTAATCGGATCTCCGTGCGGCTTCATATCTTTGGTTAGCAGGTGATGATGTCTCAGCAGACCCTCTTTCCAGGGCTTTATGCTAATTTCTTTGCCCTGCTCAACTTTTTTTACCGTTGTTGGCGGGTGATAATGATACAGTAAAGAAGAGCTTCCACTAAAGCCCTCTGCACCAAATAATTCTTCTGTATAAAGTTGACCGTCTTCTCTTCGGAATTGTGTATGCCGCTTTTGCGGAAACGATCCTAATTTATGGTAGTACATAGCAATACATTAAAGTTGCAAAAAATGGCCCGAAACTCATGCAGAAAGTGTCCCGGGCCATATATTTTTTAATAATCTTCCTTTTAAGTTTATATATAAAACTTATTAAGGGTAAGAATCAGACCAGAGCGTGCAGGTCTGCTTTTACAGATTACCACGAACGGCCTGCTCGCGCTCTATCGATTCGAAAAGAGCTTTAAAGTTACCCACACCAAAACCGCGGGCGCCTTTACGCTGTATAATTTCATAAAACAATGTTGGCCTGTCGGATACCGGCTTAGTAAAGATTTGAAGCAGATATCCTTCTTCATCTCTGTCTACGAGAATGCCGAGGCGCTCCAGATCATCGATATTCTCGTCTATTTTACCAACGCGCTCTTCCAGTGTTTTATAATAGGTAGTCGGGATGTTCAAAAACTGTACCCCGTTTGCCTGCAGCTTGGTAACCGTATCTACGATATCGGAAGTTAAAAGCGCAACATGCTGCACTCCTGCTCCGCCATAAAAGTCGAGATACTCCTCAATCTGAGACTTCTTCTTACCATGCGCCGGCTCGTTAATCGGAAACTTGATGCGACCGCGTCCGCCAGCCATTACCTTAGACATCAATGCTGAGTATTCAGTGGCAATATCATTATCATCGAAATGCAGATACTGCGTGAAGCCCATTACCTGCTCGTAAAACTTCACCCATTCGTTCATTCGGCCCAGCTCCACATTGCCTACGCAATGATCAACGAACTCGATGCCCACCGGCTCACCGATTATTGGAAACTCCATTTCCTGAAAGCCAGGGAAAAAAGGACCGTTAAACTTGCTGCGATCAATAAAACTATGGATGGTATCGCCGTAAGTTCTTATGGCTGCCATCCGGATTGTTCCATGTTCGTCGGTTCTGTCAACAGGCTCCATGGCGCTTTTTGCTCCGCGCTTTATACACTCTTCGTAGGCCGTATCTACGTTTTTCACAAGCATGGCAATATCTTTAACTCCATCGCCATGTATGCGAATATGGTCGGCAATTTCAGAATCACCGTTTAAGGGTGATGTAAGCACCAGGCGGATGTTGCCCTGCTCCAGCAGATAAGAAGCACGGTCGCGCACGCCGGTTTCGAGCCCGCGATAGGCAACAACATTGTAGCCAAAACAGTTGATGTAATAGTGTGCGGCCTGTTTTGCATTATTCACATAAAGCTCAACATAATCTATATCTATCAGACCCAGATGATCTTCGTACTCGTTCTCGACTCTCTGATCTTCAAGAGTTGCGTCTTGTGCTGTTTTCATAAATAACTATTTTTTGATTGATGGCTTTTAAAAAAGCGCTTTTCTTTAAAATTTACTTACAGTTTAATATAAACAAATATGAACTTCTTTCATTCAGGATGATGAAATGATGATGTTAAGAGTTGTTCTCTTATGCATTTGGTTATTGGGATAAAAAAGGCGTTCGATAACCAAATGAGTATCTTATTTCTTCTTTGATGAACAAAAAAATAACGGAATGATATTATAGCTTTACTACATGGTTCCAGACCTGTCAGGAGCTTAACTCCAGACAGGTCTCTCTATTTAAGAATTTATTGCCAAATGAAGAGTAACATATTCTTTAAAACTGATAAACGCGATTCATATTTACAAACTTGTCAATGAGCGAAGTGTCAGGTTTATAAACCTGATACGTCTTTGGCACAAATTCTTGAGTCCGTTAGTTGTAGCTATCTTTTCTTCGCATCCACTTTTCTACACGGTTTCCAGACCTGTCAGGAGTTTAAATCCTGACAGGTCTCTCTATTTAAGAATTTATTGCCAAATGAAGAGTAACATATTCTTTAAAACTGATAAACGCGATTCATATTTACAAACTTGTCAATGAGCGAAGTGTCAGGTTTATAAACCTGATACGTCAATGGCACAAATCCCCACTCACCCACTCACTCACTACTCTCTTCCTCTCTTCCTCTCTTCCATCACCATTCAACATTTCAGCGAAGGGACAAAATCACAAAAGGCAGGAAAGCTTAAAAAACTTTAAGCTAATCGCTTATTGGCTTCTATGATGGTTTTATAGGCCTCAATTACGCCCCTTGTTGCTTTGCCTTTTGTTGCCGTAACGCCAGGCATTTGCTTTAGCTCGTCTATTCCGTTAGAAGGCGTAAATTTCATACCCGCCACCTTTAGAGCCGGTATATCTCCGCCGCTGTCGCCAATGTAGGCGATTTCCTCGAGGGAAATTCCACACTTGCGGGCGAGCCAGTTTAACCCAGTGCCCTTGTTTGCGCCGCTCATAATAATATTGATAGAAATTTCGGTCCGATGCACCTCAAAATTCGGGTGCTCTCGGGCAACTCTCTCACATACTTTGTTGAACATTTTTATGATTTCGGCTTCATTTGTATGTATGATGCCTACATCGGTTCTCTTGGTGAACTCGCCGGAAGCTCCGGCAGTCGGGTTTATAATATCGCGGTATACCCAGCTGCGAATTTCTGCAATTTGACGCTCTTTTTCGTCAGTAAGTATATCCGGCCAGCTAACAGAAACATCCTCTGGATTAAACATGCCGCCACCGCTTTCAAAAATAAGCGGACGATACATACCCAGCCACTGACCCACAGCTTCTACATACGGCTGTGGACGTCCGCTGCAAATCGAAAGTGGTGGAATATTTTTATCGGTTTTGCTTAAATCATTCAGGCGGCGCAGTTCGGTGAGGGCTTCCCATTCCGGAGTTTCAAACGGCATGGATATGCAGCCGTCAATATCAAGTACAAAAAGTGAAATCATAAAGTTTACAGACCAAATGCCGATTCGCCACCCTCTAGGGATAAAACCACAAACGTCTGTTTATCAATTAGTTAATAATAAAAAAATAATTTATATAGCAGGGTGATGATACCGACCCGTCATTTCAATAATTGAAATATTAGTACGGCTTGTCATCTGCCGTCTGAATATAAAAGAAGCCAAACAAAAGATTTCAACTTTCGCAGCCCGAATTTCAAAATCAGAAGAGAAAAATTCACCATTCACCATTCACAATTCACCATTTCAGCGAAGCGACCACGCCACAAAAGTTCAGATGTGGCTAAATCTTTGCTACCGTCACACACTTTTTAAAAAAACATCATTCTACTACTTTTCTATACTCCGGCAATAATGCAGAGCACATAAGCAGCAAAATACCCAGCGCCAGCGGGTACTGATATCGGTTTGCGTAATCCGAAAACTGCTCTGAAGCAAGCTGTCTGCGCTCAAGTTCACCCAGCTGTGAAATGAAGCCATCGAGCCGGTCGTTGCCGCGTCTTATTTCATAATACAATCCGCCGGTTTCTGAAGACATTTTGCGCAGATTATCCGGTTCCAGGCGGCTGTTAACCACTTGACCCTGTCGATCGCGATGAAATCCCGCCCGGCGGCCCGTAGCAGGATCAAAAACAGGTATTTGAGCTCCTGATAAACTCCCGATTCCAACCGTAAAAACAATCACCCCCTGATCGCGCAGCTGCCTCAGCGATTCATCGAAAGACGGGCTATGGTCTTCGCCATCCGAAACAAAAAGCAGCACTCTCGCAGCATCTGTTCGGCCGGTTTCGGAAAAAACCCGGCTTGCTTCCCTCAATGGCGCGTTAAAATCTGTGCCGGGTACCGGAAGCTGCTCGGTTGAGGCAAGATCGAGGTACATACGAAATGCCGAATAATCGGTGGTAAGCGGACACTGCAAAAAAGCCGTATTTGAAAACAGCAAAAGCCCGATCCGGTCGCCCTGTAGCTGACCCACCAGACTCGCAAGCTCAAATTTTGCTTTATCCAAGCGATTCGGACGTACGTCTTCGGCCAGCATGCTTCTGGAAACATCCAAAGCTATTAATAAATCCACACCATCGCGGGTTACTTCCCGTATTTCGCTGCCGATTTTGGGTCCGGCCATTCCCGTTAGTATGAAGAAAAGACCCGTATAAACGAGTCCCTTTCGGATACTTCTGTTTCTCTTGTTTACCGGCGAACTCAACTTTTGAACAAGTTCATCCGAAAAAAAACGCCTGATTTTACCGGCATGTATTTTATCAAAATAGCGGCCAGCGAACCAGAGTAAAGGCAGCAAAAGCAACAGCCATAAAAGCTGAGGAGATTCCCAAATCATAGTTTATGCATCAATAAGAAATAGCTGAAAATCCATAACATTATTCCCGGTTGGTCCCGTAAAAATAAGGTCGCCAAGGTTCTTAAAAAAATGCCATGAGTCGAATCTGCCGGCAAACTCCTCCGGATCAAGATTCAGGGAAACTGCCTTATTCCGGCTCAGGTTTGAGGTAATGGCACCGGCCACATCTGTATTTCCGTCAACTCCGTCTGTTCCGGCACTGAGCATCAAAATATTTCTTTTGCCGCTAATTTTCGGCGTTACCAAAAGGGCCAAATGCTGATTTCGTCCACCCTTGCCATCACCCTTTACTTCTACAGTGCTTTCTCCATGAAAAATATAGGCAAATTTTCCTTTTTTGCGGGATCGGGGCTTGATAGTGCCAAGCATCATTTCTGCCACGCTTTCTGCATCTTCGGCATATTGCGTTTCCATTAGCTCAGTTTCGAAGCCGGCCTGCCTGCACAAATCAGACGCATACTCAGCGAACTGCAAAGAGCTTCCTGCAAACACCGTTTTATGTACTTTTTGATGATCCAGTTTTGGTAAATCCGGACTATTCAGAAAATCTTTAATAGAGTGAGGAGCATCATCATAGAGCTTATATTTGCGGAGAACCTTAACCGCATCGGCCTTTTTGGAATTATGCGGCGTTGTGGGTCCGCTGGCAATAATGGCCGGATCATCTCCCGGAACATCCGAAATAATTACGCTTAGTACCTTGTCAGAACCGGTTTTTCCAAGCAGCTTGCCCCCTTTAACCGCGGAGAGCTGTTTACGCACCACATTCATCTCGTGAATACCGGCACCGCTGCGCAGCAAACTATCATAAAAAGAAGACAGCTCTTCTATACTAATGCCCTTCTCCGGAATTTCCATCAGTGCAGAAGCGCCGCCCGAAATTAGAATAATGGTGAGCGCATCTTTTGGAACCGATGCCACAAAATCAAGCAGCTCAAAAGTTGAGGCCAAAGACTGCTGACCCGGAAGCGGATGTGTGCCGGGAAAAACCTGAACCGGCAGACCATCACAAACATTTTTTTCGCTTTCGGGTGCAATGATAACGCCATCTTTGATGTGAAGCCCTTCTGCGCTACACAACCCTTTAGCCATTCTTGCCGCGGCCTTACCTGCTCCGGCAATATAAATCGGCAGATTATCCGCATCTTCAAAAACTTTCTCATCGCCAGCGAACAAGCTTCCGTTTTGCAGGGTGATGAAGCTGCTTAACCGGCTTTCGGGGTCCATGGCAGCCAGTGTTATATTAAAAATCTGGAGGGCGGTTTCTTTTAAAGGGTGATGCATAGTATTTATAATTTTGTAAAATGTATACCGAAACAACTGACTAAATTTCACCAGTCAAAGTCTGTTTTTCCCAAAAAAAATTTGTAAAAACTATTCTAAATAATATCAGCTAATAAATATAGCCCTTTTAATCAGCTTTGCAAGGATT
>JAIULZ010000073.1 GCA_022565805.1 Balneolales bacterium | reverse complement strand
CGACGCCGGATCAAAAATAAAACCGGAGTATAAGCTATCTATTCGAGGATTTTATGTTTGATCCAAGGAAGAAGGCGGGCAAAAGAGTGGTTTTGCAAAGCCTTCTATAACAGAGTAGCCTATAAACTTGAATATTATATGTTCAACTTAGTTGATCAGCACCCAAGTGAATTGCAATAACAAGCCTTTGGGTTTGCATTTATGATACAGAATTAATGTGTTCTATAAACTTAGGTGTTCAAGTGTTTTTGATTGCTACTCCACTTACTTTTACGCTTTAAATAAACTAAGTAATTCTGTTTTAAGAAAGCGCTTTCACCAGCATATTAAAAAAACTAAGCTATAAGTTAAAGAACGTTTTTCAGGCAATATGGCATGACCAGAAAACCTTGAAGGGTATTCCGAATATTTTTTCTCTAAACAGTCAGACGATCCCGAAAAAGGCAAAAGAGGAATATTCGGGCAAAACGGTAAAATAGATTATAACAAACTTTACTCACTATTGCATAACCTATGGAGTATGGGGCTGGTTTTTATGCAAACGTTACCATAAAAATAAATCCTCCGGCTTGATGACCGCTTTTTTTTTTAGTATATGTGATGATCTTCAAACTTAATGGCATCTTTTAATAAAAGGGGTATTCCTGATGCCTTGCCTGTCTATCTAACTTTTGGAATCTCTTATAAATGAATCCCTACTGGAAAATTAAGCTTGCGTTAATCTGCAACTATATCATATTTGCCATTCTGCTAAACAGCGTTGGCGTTGTTGTTCTTCAGGTTATAAACGATTTTCAAGTAAGTCCCGAAAATGCCAGTATTCTCGAAGCCTACAAAGACCTTTCTATTGCTATAGGCTCTTTTTTACTTGCCTCATACATCCCCAGATTTGGGTACAAAAATGCCATGCTTACCGGGCTTGGTATAGTTATTACCGGAAGCGCTTTAATGGCGGCTTTTGGAAGTTTTATTATGGCACAGCTTCTTTTTGCTATGGTGGGCGTAAGCTTTGCGCTTATTAAGGTTTCGGTATATTCAACGGTAAGCCTCATCACAAAAACCGACAGCGAACATGCCAGCTTTCTTAGCATTCTGGAAGGTTTCTTTATGGTTGGCGTGTTGGGTGGTTTCTGGCTGTTTGGCTCTTTTATCGGCTTTGCCGCCGAAAGTGAAACCGTAACATGGCTGCATACTTACTGGATATTGGCCGGTATTGGGGTACTGGCATTTATTTTACTTGCAACTACACAGTTAGACGAAAGCTCGGTTAAAACAGACGCAGAAGGCAGCGGTAAAGCCTTCATAGAAATGATAAGCCTCATAAAATACCCGCTCATAATTTTCTTCATTTTTGGCGCATTTCTTTATGTATACATCGAGCAGGCCCTCAATACCTGGCTGCCTACCTTCAACTTTACCGTTTTGCAGCTTCCGGATGCCATTAGCGTTCAGATTGTTAGTATATACGCGGGCTGTCTGGCCGCAGGCAGGCTTTTAGGCGGCTACATCATGAAATATGTAAACTGGTTTTATGTGCTTCAAACCAGCATTCTTATTGCCATCGGCCTCATCATTTTAGTTCTTCCGCTTACTATTGGCATTGAACCGGGCAGCGTAACCGGCTGGGGCTCCGTTCCTTTCGCGGCCTATCTGCTGCCCGCCGTCGGGCTATTTCTTGCGCCCATTTACCCGACTCTGAGCTCATCGGTTCTGAGCGCCCTGCCCAAAAACAGACAAAGCGGTATGACCGGGCTTATCGTAATTTTTTCGGCTTTAGGTGGCACTACAGGATCTATCATTACCGGATTTCTTTTTTCACGCCTCGATGGTCAAACCGCGTTTTATTTTACGCTGGTGCCCTTAATCCTGCTTTTTCTGCTCATTATTCCATACAGAAGAAGCCGGGATCGATTCGATAAAAGTAGCGTAGCATAATGCTGAGCCTGCTGCCGAACCTACTTTCTTACTTTAAAACAGTTTAGTTACTTAACCCGATGGGCACAGGCCTTTTATTCTATGCATATAGGTTGGGCAGCTATCTGGGTATTTATGTGTACAGAAACGGTGGCGGCTTTTCGTACTCTGCCATTTATGAACTTCTATGACTCAATAAATATGAAAATACAAACCGAGGGTCCCCTTTTTGAAGCCGTACAGGGTAACAGGATTTTCGAGGACTCCAAGTTTTTCGTTGATGCCGTACCGCGCAAAAACGGGCAACTTATTCTGGAAAAATACCTGAGCAATAAAGACCGAAACGACTTCGATCTTAAAGCTTTTGTTGAGGAGCATTTTAACTTACCCGACCATAAAGCAGAGTCTGAAGAAGAAAAGGAACATCAGCTTTTGTCTCATCCAGATTGCGAATCCCATATCAGGGCGCTATGGCCAGTACTTTTCCGTAAGGCACGAGATGGTAAATTAGATGCGGGAAGCACACTGCTTGCCCTGCCCCAACCCTATGTAGTACCGGGTGGTCGCTTTCGCGAAATTTACTACTGGGATAGCTACTTTACCGCACTTGGACTCATGGAAAGCGGGCACGAAGACATGGTCCTTAATATGACACGTAATTTTGCCTCGCTTATATCAACATTCGGTCACATCCCGAATGGAAACCGAACTTATTACCTGAGCCGGTCGCAGCCTCCTTTTTTTGTTTTTATGGCAGAATTATGCGCAGAACATTTTGGCAAAGAACTTAAAAAGGAATTCCTGCCCGCCCTGGCTAAAGAATACCATTTCTGGACTGATAAACAGGGTGAACCGAGCAGACGCTTCGTAAGCATCTCGCTACCCGATAACAAGTTTTACCAGCTAAACCGTTATTGGGACGACAAACCCGCCCCCCGGGAAGAGTCTTGGTTTGAAGATGCAGAGCTTGGTGAAAAAATCGCCGACACAGCCGAAAGAGAGAAGCTGTATCGCAATATTAGGGCGGCCTGCGAGTCAGGCTGGGATTTTACAAGCCGCTGGCTGGGCGATTACAAAACCCTTGCCAGCATTCGAACAACCGACATTATCCCCGCAGACTTAAATGCACTTCTTTATAAACTCGAAAAAACCTTAGCCGCTTGGTCACTCGAGCTTCAGGAAGACTTTCCCAATCTGAAACCGGATTTTTATGAGGAAAGAGCCGCTATTCGACTTGCGGCGTTCAACACATTAATGTGGTCTCCAGAAGAAGGCTTCTTCTTCGATTATGATCTTTCCAATCATCAAAAAACAGCGGTTTGGTCGCTGGCAGCGGTTTATCCTCTTTTTACAGGAATGGCAAATGCCGAACAAGCGGCAGGCGTAGCTGAGGGACTAAAAGCAAAGCTCTTATATGATGGCGGTCTCGCCTCCACTAGCCTCGAAACTGGTCAACAATGGGATTTCCCAAACGGCTGGGCACCTTTACAGTGGCTTGCAGTTAAGGGACTTCAAAAATATGGACACAATGAACTTGCCGCAGAAATTCGGGACCGCTGGCTTCGGGCAAATGATATTATTTTCGGCAAAAGCAAAAAAATGGTCGAAAAATATAATGTGGCAGATACTTCCGGCAACGCTGGCGGTGGCGAATACCCACTGCAAGACGGTTTTGGCTGGTCGAATGGAGTGTATCTGGCTTTATCAGCAGATAAAAAATCTTCTTTTTCTTAACTCTGAGCCTTATCCAAAACATATAGACATAGCAAAATCTTTTATCAAGATTAAACATGGCTCACAAAAATGAAGCCTTATATTTGAGCTGGTGCAAACCGAAAATGATTACATAACTTAGTGTATGCGATATTCTTTAGCACAAGGGCTTTGGTGGGTTTTTCTATTTTTGTTTCTGGGAGCCATGTTTCTGAGTTTCTTTGCCAGTGGTCAGGCGGGAGAATACCGTGGGTTCTGGACCGAAACAGGCGCCGGACTTGGTTTTATTGGCATGGCGCTAATCGTAAGTCAGTTTCTTACAACCGGGCGATTTCCATTTGTAGCCTCATCGTATGGCTCCGATTTAGTGCTTCATTTCCACAAATATGCAGGCATTGCTGGCGTAGTCCTTCTTCTGCTACACCCTCTAATTTTAATTGTGGCAAACCCCGACTACTTGCGATTTTTCAATCCGGCCGATAACCTGCCAAGAGCAGCGGCCATGATAGCCGTGAGCATTGCCCTTGCAGGAATTATTTACACTAGCACAGGCGGTATTCCATCCTGGCTAAGTTATGAGCAATGGCGTACCCTTCACGCATTTTTGGCAGTTTCTATTCTTTTTATTGGCGCCGTACACGGCTTGCAGGTAGGCAACTACCTGGAAACCATGCCTCAGAAAATACTCTGGAGCCTTTTCGCCCTCATCGGTCTTGTTCTATTTACACATGTTCGCGTCATCCGCCCCTGGCTTTTGTATCGAAGACCCTATGAGGTCCAAAAAGTAGTTCAGGAAAACAGCGATAGCTGCAGCGTATACCTTGTACCCAAAGGGCACGACGGTATGTCTTTTAAAGCCGGACAATTCGCCTGGTTTACAATTGGAGATTCTCCCTTCTTATTGCAGCAAAATCCATTTTCATTCAGCTCTTCAGATATGGACAGTGTTTTGCGGTTTACGGCTCAGGAGGCGGGCGACTTTACCCGGGGGCTTCAAAAGCTGAAAGGAGGAGAAAAGGCATGGATAGACGGTCCTTACGGCTCCTTTACGGTTCCGAAAACCGCTAAAGGACTTTATTTTATTGCAGGAGGAAGCGGTATCGGACCGGTTATGAGTATTTTACTAAGCATGCGGGATCGCGACGACTCAAGACCCGTAAAGCTGATATACGGAAACCCCACTGTGGATCAGGCTATTTTCTATGATGAGCTTGAAGCCTTGCAAAAAAAGCTCAACCTTACCGTTGTGCACGTTCTGGAAGAAACACATCTGGAAGGCCCGTACATCCGACAGGGTTTAATTGATGCAGAATTGATTGGCCAGTTTCTCCCCGATACTCCCGATCAGTTTGCGTATTACTGCTGCGGGCCAAAGCCTCTTATGGATCTGAGCGAAAAGGCACTGCGAAATATGGGCATTTCTTGGCAAAGAATTATCCCCGAACGTTTCGATATCATATAATTTAAAGTAACCCCATGCTACACAAGCGAATCCGCATTTTAGCCCTGAGCCTTACCGCAATTCTTTTAATTGGCCTGCTACTGCTGGTTTCTGTGCAGGCTTAGCTATTAAAATCTTTTTGTACAAGCAGCCCTTTAAGGTACATACCCTCAGGAAAACTCACCCTAACCGGATGATCAGAATCCTGTATAAAAGAACCCGTAAAAGACGCATCCACACCGGCATCAAGCGCAGCAGAAGCCACAATTTTCTGAAATAAAGAGGCGTCTATACCGCCCGAACAGGAGAAGGTAGCCAAATGGCCACCCGGATTTAGCAGTTCGAAAGCCAGTCTGTTAATGTCTTTATATCCTCGGGCTGCCCGGTTCGCCTGACTCGCAGTTGCCGCAAATTTAGGTGGGTCAAGAATGATAACATCAAAGCGTTTACCCTCAAGCACAAATTCCCGCAGCGCTTTAAACACATCGGCCTGCATCCAAGTCATTTTTGTGCTTAAACCGGGGTTTAAAACTGCATTTCGTTGGGCCAGCTCCAAAGCTTCGGCAGAAGAATCTACCGAAAGCACTTCTTTCGCGCCATTCCGGGCCGCAAAAAGTGAAAACCCTCCGGTATAGCAAAAACAGTTCAGCACCGTTTTATCGTTACACAGTTTACCCACCCGCAGTCTGCTCTCTCTCTGATCGAGATAAAAGCCCGTTTTATGGCCCGTTTCGAAATCGACTTCAAAACAAACCTCGTTTTCCTGAATTTGAATTTTGCCCGACTTAGCGTCTGAGTCGTCTTCATTTTTAAGATACAGCCAGCCCAGCTCGGCCTTTAGTCCCTCGAGTTTACGAACGGCCGCATCAGAGCGCTCATATATTCCTGCAAGCGGCAAAATTTCTGCCAGAATTTTTACGACCGTATCTTTCCAGCGCCAGGCGCCAGCCGACAGCACCTGCATTACGGCGATATTATCATAAATATCAATAACAAAACCCGGCAATCCATCCGACTCAGCATGAATCAACCGATAGGCCTGCTGACCGCCCGGTATTCCAAATCCACAACTTCTTCGCATTTCAAGGGCAGCCACGATTCTCTTCCTAAAAAAAAGCCCATCAATCTGCTCTTCCTCACTAAAACTCCATACTTTTGCACGAATCTGAGACCGAGGCGACCACCCGGCTTTAGCCAGAAAATCTCCATTACTGCTGCACACCTCTATAGTATCTCCGGCTTCGGGGTTGCCGGTAACCTGCTTAACAGCGCCCGAAAAAACCCAGGGATGCCTGCGAAGTAATGATTTTTCGCGTCCGGCTTTTAGAATAAGCTGCTTTGTCATTTAAGGAATAAATTTCAATTAAAATGCTGTGTATAAAAACGTTTTTCAATGCCTTCTATAAATCATAGTAGACACCAAAGCTGGAGAGTCAAAATGGCGCCGGAGCCGTTATGCTAAGCAGTTCGTTCGTTTTAGGGTGATGAAGCTCGAGAGAAAAACAATGCAGGTGAATCCGGTCGGAGCAGACTTTGCTTCCATACTTTTCATCGCCCATTACCGGGTGACCGATTGAAGCCAATTGCGCTCGGATTTGATGATACCTGCCTGTTTCCAGCTTAATTTCCAAAAGGGTACTTGCTGAGTTACGGCGTACCTCCAGCACTTCATACGACAAAACGGCTTCTTTCGCATCCTGATGCCGCCTGTCTTCGATGTCGGCCACTACTGCTTTCCTTGCAATATTATCCTTAATAAGAATATGGGTTAATTTTCCTCCTGAACCGGCAATAATTCCGTCTGTTTCAGCAAGATACCGCTTAATTACTTTGCGTTCGGCGAAAATAGCATTCAGTGTTTTTAAAATCTTCGGCTTTTTGGCCATCACAACCACGCCGCTTGTCGGTTTATCGAGTCGGTGAACAATACCGGGCCCGTGTTTTATTTTAATCCCTCTGCCAACACGCTTTGCCACAAAACTCTGCAAGCTTTCATCACCCGGCTCAAACCATTCAACTGACACACCCGATGGCTTATTCAGAAAAATCAAATCGCTGTCTTCAAACAAAATATCGGGTTCATTCATGCTTCCTGGGTATTATTTAAAAAATATCATTCATAAAGATCCGAAGATCCGGTCTCAGTAAATGATAGATGAGTTTCAAGAACCTGTATTATAGATCGTACTAAACTTAAACGCCGATGCCCAACGCTACTGGGGCGATAAAGCAGAACTTGGACAAAAATCAGTTTTTCAAAGACTTCAACCATCTAAAATACGGAATTACAAACTAGTTCAATGACCTCAATTCGGGGGATGAACCACCAACTACAGACAAAAGCCAATCCATTTTAGCTACTGTATTTTAATTGCGGGTTAATACAATAGTTACCAAAGGAGGGAATAAAGAGAAAAAAACATGTGCCGGGTTATAGTCAAAACTCTATAAGTTATTGATAAGACACTACATTAAACCAAATGTTAAAAACGTAAATCTAATAATTGAATATTGATATTATATTTATATCTTAACCCCATTCTTCTTAATAGTTAAACACCTTGCTAATACTTTTATACAACTTAAGCTGATCTAATTATGTAAATATAGCTTAGATCGCCACTGTGCTTCTATTGGGAAACCTAAACCGTAAATCTGTATCTGATACGATATAAATATGGCTAAATACGACACAAGAAACCAAATCGGTCTTTTTTTAGGTCCGGTACTGTTTCTCATTATTCTTTTACTTCCAACTCCGGAAGCGCTTTCTCCTGAAGCAAAAGCTGTTGGTGCAATTGCTGTTTTAATGGCGATTTGGTGGATTTCTGAAGCACTTCCGATAGCAGCTGTAGCTCTTTTGCCCATAAGTTTATTTCCGTTGCTTAATGTAATGCCCACGGGACAGGCCACGGCCCCCTACGCAGACCAAATTATATATTTGTTCATCGGAGGTTTTTTTATAGCAGTAACTATGGAGCGCTGGAATTTACACCGGCGAATCGCCTTAACCGTAATAAGCAAAGTTGGCACGGCTCCGGCACGAATTATTCTTGGTTTTATGATTGCCTCGGCCATATTATCGGCCTTTGTAAGTAATACTGCCACAGCCATGATGATGGTACCAATTGGGCTTGCCGTTATTAAACAGGCATCCGACATCATAAAAGAGCAGAATACAGAAGGTATAGATACACGACCCGAAAACTTTCACTTCGCAATAGCTCTTATGCTTGGTATTGCCTACGCCTGTTCTATTGGCGGGGTAGCTACCATAATCGGGACACCCCCAAATACCGTTTTTGTGGGCGTTAGCGAACGGCTTTTTGATCAACAGATCAGCTTTGCGCTGTGGATGCTTTATGGGGTTCCCATGGCTGTTATCATGCTTCTTATTACCTGGGTTTATCTGGTTCGATTCGCTTTTCCGCTGCGAATTAAAGAGCTACCCGGCGGCGAAGAATTTATTCGCGCCGAGCTTAAAAACCTTGGGCCAACTACAAAAGAGGAAAAAATTATTCTTGTTGTATTCGGTTTGGTTGCTCTAACATGGATTGTACGAGGACTTCAGGTTTATCTGCCCTTCAATTTTGGTTTTTTCAATGATGCAGCTATAGCCATAACCGGAGCAATGATTTTATTTATGATACCATCTGACTACAAAAACGGGGTTTTTCTGCTCGATTGGAAAACTGCTGTTTCCATTCCCTGGGGTATTGTAGTTCTTTTTGGTGGCGGGCTATCCCTCGCCTCAGGTTTCAGCAGCACAGGGCTGGCCGCCTGGATAGCGCAATCACTTATGTTTTTATCTGGCTATAACATCATTATTCTCCTTCTGGCCGTAGCGTTGCTAACCATCATGCTCACAGAGGTTACATCTAATACGGCTACAGCAACCATGCTCATGCCCATATTGGCGAGTATGGCAATTGCTATGAGTATACACCCTTTCGGGTTGATGATTGCTGCCACAATTGCCGCTTCCTTCGCCTTTATGCTGCCGGTTGCTACCCCACCAAATGCCGTAGTTTTTGGAAGTAGCTTTGTGAGCATACCTCAAATGGCCCGCGCTGGCTTTTGGCTCAATATAATTGGGGTTCTCATTATTACCATCCTTTCCTATTTCTTACTGCCGCTAATCTGGGGAATCGATTTAACGCAACCACCTTCTTGGCTTCCTGCCGGCGGTCTACCATAATTTTAACCTCAATACTTTATCCGATTAAATATATTATGCCCAAAAAAATATTTCTAACCCTCGGGATAGCCGCAATTATTCTGGCATTAACCGGCTTTACTAAAACACAGGCTCAAATTAACCTGGATGTAGGTGGTTATGTGCAAACCTGGTATGTAGCTGATGAGCTAATTGAATTAACTCCCGATTCTGAGACCCGTGTAAACGGCTTTCGTATACGTCGCGCACGTCTTACCGCCCGAGGGCGTATTAACGACCACTTTAGCGCCACAACATGGCTCGAAATGTCGGGCTCGGGCAACATTACTCTGGACTTTTTTGCTGATGCGAATGTTAAGCCGTGGCTCAATTTTCGTGTTGGCCAGTTTATAATGGCCGGACAAACCTTCGATACAGGCAGGCTTGTTTCTTCTCAGCTTAGATTTTTCGAACGCCCTTCTGCTACCACAACTTTATCTGGTGCTATGGGCTACAATGCCTTTCGGGATATAGGAGTTATGGTTTACGGTAATGCGGGAAATCTTTGGTACGGTCTGCATGCTGGGAATGGTGCCGGACGCTTTAATCAAATTGGTACACAAATTACCAGCAGAGATGCCTTTGGCGGCCTCTATGGTCTTCGCCTCGACTACGAGCTTATATCGGGTTTGTTTGTTGGTGGGCACGTTTCCACCAATCAGCAGCGCAACGTGGTGCAATCCGGCAGCGACCCGTTCGATATAGACCGTACATCGTATTCGTTGCGCCTTTTTACTAATAATCTGCTTACCGACCGGCTTTATACCCAATTCGAGTATATGCATTTCGACGTTCGCGACGACAGCAGGGGTGTTATCGTAAATGAGGAAAAAGAGTACGATATGGATGGTTTTTATGCTGAGATTGGCTATGGATTTACCCGGGAATGGCACCTTCTTTTCCGCTACGACCGCATTATACAAAGACCAGGGCAGGGCGGTGTTTTTGCAGGGTCTGACCGTTTTAGCCGCGACAGCTACACCGTTGGCGGTACGCGCTTTATTTTCCATAATAATCGCGAAATTGCGAGAATGATGCTCAATTATTCATATGGACAAACATCCCCGCTCGATCTTAACAATCATATTCTGGTAGCTGTATTTCAGCTTCGGTTTATCCCGATTTAAAACCTAAACCTCAGCAACAAACGGCAGCTGGTAGCTTTGCAAAATCGGCTCGAAGTTAACCTTCTCCACTAAAAAAATCGCTATGCTACCATATTGTTGTTTATCCATTACCCCCCGGAACTAAAGACCGTCTCACAAGGTCATTGATCCGGGGGTTACCTTACCTACCTATATTGGCAGCAAAAAGCTGGTTCATCAACTTTCACAGCTCGACTTTAAAATTTAGCAAAAAGGCAGGTTGAGAACGAATCATTGCGGCCTTGCTGTATCATCCTTCTTTAGATCTTTTTGCTTTATTCCTAAAATTACGTATTAGTTTATACAGCTCATTCGCCCGTTTACTTCCTAAAAAAAGTTTTCTACCGTTAGGAAAAGAAATTTCTACTCCTTCGTGCCCGCCTATTGTAAACGCCCGTGTTGGACCAAAGCGCAAGCCCCAGCCTACAAGTCTGCGAATCGGGCTTGTTTCCACTACTTCAACAGAGTCTATGAATTCCCATTCAATTACTTGGAATTCTTGCTGTACCGGGTAAAAAATAAATTCGAGCGCGCGCTCATCTGCACGAACGTGAAGCTTCATTCTTCTAAAAAAAAGCACTAAAAAGAAAAAAAGTCCAATACTTGGAACAAGTGCCAGCAGTATAAATTGATTTACGCCCATTACAGTCATCTGAAAAAAGGCATACAGAATTATGATAAAAACACTTACCATTGCAAACCAGAGGCCATTACGGCCGAAATACTGTATTTCTTCAAAAACAGGTTTCTTCATTTTAATTCGTTTTGGTCATTCTTTTATAGACTTGTGTAAGACCATACAGATGCTTATGTTTAATAAAGCTTTTTACAAACATTGTAAAAACCATACTCTTGGACACTCCCGTTCTTATGAAAAAACTTACTTTCTTTATTATTTCTGCGATCATTCTGTGTATAAGCGCTGTTTGGTTAATCAACAACGGTCTTAATACCGCTCCGAATGAGCCTAAGAGCGTCGTCATCGAATTAAACAACCAAAATCAGCTCTTCGTTGACGGCACCGAACTGCACTTTTCCAGGTTACAAGATACTGTAGATATGCTTCGCAGCGAAAATGAAAGCAAGCTCGAGTTTCATCTCGTAACCGATTCGGGCTCCTGTATCAACCGGATAAATGATCTTACCAGAATTATACATCCCGATGATGTAGTCTTTGCTTCCAACCGTTAGTTTTTTTTGCAGGGTGATGTGATCCGCGGCAGGAAAGAACCCATCACAACTTTCGGTTTTCCATTGCAAACTCTATACACCCCTCACAGCTGCTCCTGAATCCATCTTAGCACTTCTTCCTCCAGTATTTCCAGGGTAATACTGCCATTTTCCAGCACTAAATCATGAAAATGGCGGATATCGAAATTCGATCCCAGTTCGTTTTCGGCCTGCTCGCGCAGTTCCTTTATCTTCATTTCACCCGTTTTATAGCCAAGTGCCTGTCCGGGCCAGAAGATATAGCGATCCACTTCGTTCCGAATATTAAGCAGCGACAAAGCCGAGTTTTCGGCCATATAGCTAATCGCTTCATCGCGAGTCCATCCTTTGGCGTGTATACCAGTATCGACAACCAGCCTTAGCGCCCGCCACATTTCGTAGGTGAGCCTACCGAAATTGCTGTATGGATCTGTGTAAAAACCCATCTCCAGCGCGAGCCATTCGGCGTAAAGCGCCCATCCCTCTACAAAAACAGTAAAGCTGGAGTTTCTTCTGAAATCCGGTAAACCCTCAAGCTCTTGCTGTAAAGCAAGCTGTAAATGGTGGCCCGGCACGGCTTCGTGAAATGAAAGCGCCTCAACTTCATAAAGTGGCCTTGATGGCAGGTTGTATGTATTTACATAGTAAAAACCAGCCCTTGTGCCATCGGAAGCAGGTCTGTTGTAGTAGGCGGTTGTCATTCTTGGGGCAAGATAGTCGGGCACTTCTCTAAGACCGTATGGCATTCGCGGCAATCGTCCAAAAAACTCTGGAAGCTTGCCATCCATTTGTTTAAGATAAAGAGCTGTTATACGAAGCAACTCTTCGGGACTTTCGGCATAAAACTGATTGTCTGTTCGCAGGAACTCCACGAATTCTGCAAAATCTCCCCGAAAACCGGTGTCGCGAATTACATCATCCATTTCTTCTCTTATTCTGGCAATTTCTGCCAGCCCGGCCAGATGCACCTCCGCCGGAGAAACATCCATCGTCGTATAATGCCCCACGAGATATTCGTAAAGCGGTAAACCACCCGGAATATTCGACAAGCCAATTTCGGAAGGCGCAGCTGGCAGGTACTCGTTTTTCATGAATTCGGCCAGCTCTCTGTAGGCCGGCAAAACAGAATCCCGAACAGCCTCGAGTCCGCGCAGCCGCAGCCTTTCTTTATCTGCTTGAGAAACGGCTGTGGGAAACGACAAAAATGGTTCGAAAAAACGGCTATCTTCTGCATCCTCAATTAAGGCTGTGATTGTTGCAATATAGGGCTCAAGCACCACGGCCGGGCGTACCATCTCCCTTTCTACGGCCATGCGTAAACGCTCGAGATATTGCCGGTTCAGTTCCGGAAAGCTTTCCAGCCTGCTAATAAAGTTTTCGTAGTCTGCCGCATTTCGAAACGGCATACGCACCGGCTGCTCGGCAAACACGGCATGATAATCCCACCAACCGTTTAGCGGCATAAAGTGATACCCGAGCTCAAATTCCCGAAGCTGCTCGCTTAGTATATGCTCAAGCAAGCGGTAGCTGATACCGTCTTGAGAATCCAGGTTTGCCGTTGGAAGAGACCTGAGCCGACTCAAAAACCGGCTTAGCTCTTCGTTTCTTTGCTCCAAAGCAGCGAGCGAGGCATCCGGCAAAAGCGCATTAGCCGCGGTCTCGCCATAACTCGCCGCAAGATATGGATCTGCGTTCAGGCGAAACTCCCAGTAATCATCAAACAGCGAATGAAGCTTCTCGCTATCCGATTTTTGCGAAATCCCGCACCCTGTGGCAATACAGATAAGTAGAAGCAGGAAAAGAAGCGGCCTGTATGCTAAAGCAGGCAAGGGTTTTAAGGAGTTTCCGTTTTTTCGATTCATACAGCTAAAATTAAGTGAACATCATATAAATTCGGTCAATAAACCAGCTCTTCGAGAACAACAGCTAAAATTTACGTGCTTGAATCACAGGCGCAATATCAATCTTGTGGCCAGGGTAGCCGTTCCTCCATATCGGCTACCACATATATCATAATAGCCGTAGCAGCAATAACTTTGGCAATATCTTCAGGGTTTTGCTTATCCATAGTATCGGCATCGGTGTGGTGGTACCAGAAATATTTTTCAGTATCTGTATCAATACCCATGCCCGGCATGCCTTCACGCATCAGGGGTCCGATATCGACTGTTCCGGAGCTACCGGTTCGAAGCTCAGTAACCCCGATTTCTGAGGTCAGGTTAAGTATTGGTTTAAGCATCTCAAACGCTTCGTCGGTTCCGGTAAAACCAAAGCCAAATGGCTCAAAAACGCCAAAATCTATCTCATACGCCATTTGATGATTCCTGAAACTCCCGTCTTCCATTATCATATCCCGATAGGCAAGGCCACCCCGAACACCGTTTTCTTCGTTGGTCCAGCCAACTACACGAATCGTTCTCTTGGGCTGAAGCCCGAGCTGTTTCATCAGTCGAACGGCTTCCCATGTAGCAACAACGCCTCCGGCATCATCCATAACCCCATGACCTACATCCCAGGAGTCGATATGTCCGCCAATCACCACAATTTCTTCGGGCTTTTCGCTTCCTCTAAGCTCGCCAATAATATTGTGGGAAAGTGCATCGGGAAGCATTTCGGCGCCCATAGTAAGATGAACCTCAATTTTTTCGCCTCTGTCCTGAAAACGCTGCATAAGCTCGGAATCTTCCAGGGTAATGGCCGCAAAAGGAATCGGCTCCACATCGTCGTCGTAACGGATATTGCCTGTATGCGGAGTTTGCATCGAAAATGGCGCGACTGACCGAAGTAAAGAAGCCTTAGCGCCAACCCTCGACGCTTCGGAAGCTCCTCGCACTCTGTACTGAACGGTTTCTCCGTAGGTAGTGAAGGGCACATTCCAAACTACGATTTTGCCCTCTGCTTCATCGGCACGCTCCTGCAACTCTTCGAAAGAGCCAACAACCAGCACCTCTGCCCGTATGCCCTCCGGCGATGTACCCACAGAACTTCCTAAACCAAGCATTCGCATTTCTTTGCGATAGGGGCCATACATTACCGCAGACTCTTCATTTCTTACCCAATGTGGCACCATAACTTCCTTCTTAAAAACGTTATCGAAACCATCTGCGGTCATTTCATCATACATCCAGTCGATGGCGTCTTCCAGCATTTGCGAGCCGCTCAGGCGCTTGGGGTAGTAATCTGTGAGATAGGCGAGGCGATCCCACATAAAATCTATATTTTCGGGATCGAGCGCGGCCTCGATAAGTTCGTTAGCCGTTGCTCTGTACTCTTCGGCCCAGCCTGCATCGGCTTGCTCGTTTGTAGTACAAGCCTGCCAAAAACAAGCGGCTATCATTAAAATTAAGACCGAAGCTACTATTTTTGTGATGTGCATGCCAAGATTCAATTAAATGAAATTAAGTAGGATGTGACTCTGAAAAAGTTACGGAAGACATTAAAAATTATACGTTCAATATTCAAAGTTTAATCTGCTTTGAAACAAATCTTATTTATGTCCGTAATTTTGGCTTGTTTATTTTTGCTTTACAAACACTCCAATTAACCCGCATTATTTACCGAGATTTCTGTGAATAATGCAGCTTAGAAGTTCTCTGTTTCTATCAAGAACACAAATTTTATTCATATTCATATTCAATATCTACTGCTATGAAAGCTACATTTTTTACTCTTATTCTCATATTTTTGCTACAGCTGCCCGGAGCCTACGCAAATGGCAATATAGCCGATACAAACCAAACACTCCTCTGGAAAATCGAAGCTGATCATCTTGAGGCGCCTTCCTATCTTTTTGGCACCATACACCTCATTTGTAATGAACTAATGTTCACGCATCCGCAAATCAGCGATTCATTTTCGAGAACCAGCAAGCTGGTTCTCGAGTTAGACATGACTGATCCAAACTTGCAGCAAGAAATTATGATGCATGCCATGAGTCCCGATGGCAGAAAAATTAGCGGTTCGCTCAATAAAGAGCAGGCGTCTGCTTTAGACCGTTTTCTACTATCGAACTTTCAGCTTAATCTTGAAATGGTAGACGCTATGAAACCATTTATGATTAGTTCTATGATTGTACAAACGCTCCCAGAGTGCAAAAGCGGAGCTACTTCCTACGAGGGTTATTTCATGAACAAAGCCGCAAAGCGCGACCTGCCTATTGCAGGTTTAGAAACCGGAACTTTCCAGGCGACTTTATTCGACGATATTGATTTTGAGCGCCAGGTACATGAGCTCATTCGGATTGTTGAAAACCCGGCTGAAGGCCGTAAGGAACTAGCAGATCTTACTGCGATGTTCCTAAGCCAGGATATTAACGGGATGTATTCACTTATTATGGAAGACGAGTTTTGGAGAGACTATACCGATCTTCTTTTATATAGCCGTAACGAGGCATGGATACCGCAGATATCGGAAATGATTACCGATCAGTCTGTATTCTTTGCCGTTGGAGCGGGACACCTTGGCGGGAGCAAGGGCGTAATTCAACTGCTCCGCGAGCAGGGCTACACGGTTACACCGGTTAATCTCAACTAAAAATTCCAAAATAATACTGTCTGCACTCCAAGGTTTCTGTAAATATTACTGAAATAATCTGCATGTTAATATTCACTAAAAAAGCGTACTTATAGACTTGAGTGCGCTTTTTTAGTTTAACCGTAATATGGGTAAGAATATGATCGCCTCCCACTAATATTTGTATTCTAAGCCTTAGACAAGGCGTGTTTTAACATATCTATTAAAACATACAGCTTGTAGATTTATATGTACCCCAAATAGTCTTCATCTCTTTCGGAATAAGTTTTTTTATTAGACAATAATTTTTTTTGATGCATTGATTTTAACGATTGTCTTTTGTAATTATGCACTTATTAACAAACCCATGAATTATAAAGCTTTTGAAATTTATTCTATTACTTTAACCAAACGAAATTAAATACCTGCATAACGAGATAATCTAATATTTCGTTAAGTGGCTATTATTCTATGACCTCTGCTTTCCTATTTGTCAAACCTTTTTATAATAGACACCTTTTCCGTTTTATATTTACCGTGAATAATATCGCTAAGAATTTCCTCTAAGATGCTGTGAGTCTGTCACTAATCATATTTTGAGAAGTGAATTAATCCTGCCTGGTTGATTTTTACACAAACCCATTGCCGGAACTTACCTTACCTCCGCCGAGGAAACGGTTTAAGGGCTACAGGTTTTACCAAAGGCTACACATGCTATTTTGAAGGGACAAACTAATAAAAACAGTTGGCTACTCGCTTAATGCTGAAATTAAATCAAACTATATTATGGTAGTAATTTCCTCAAGATTATTGCCTAAACAATTCCAGGCCAATACTAAACTGTTTTCTAAGGCTAAATAAAATATTATGGCAGAGAATCTAAAAACATATACCGACTTTTTGCTTGAGCTTAGCCCCGCAATGGACTTTCCTCAACTTTGTTCTCTGTTAGGTTCTTTTTCCAGTACATTAAATGTAAGCGCTTTAAAAGTTTTTACTGTACGCGATTTTTTATTCGAAAATGTATATCAATTTGGTGACACCGTTTCCTTGCCTGTTCTAGCAAATACCACAACGGTACTGGCAGACCAAAAAGGACGCCTGATTGGGGATATTGAATCTGAGGATAAATTTCTTAGACTCCAATATTCGTCCAAAATTTCGGCTGAACAAGATCTTGCAAAGCAGCGGCAAATTCTTAGCCATTGGCTTACATTCGCTGCTGTAGCTTTTAATGCTAAAAAGAAAGAGCAGCAGTTACAACAGCTTAAAGAGAAAGCAGACCTGCTTCGCATGGTTCTGGATCACATCCCGATTAGTGTCTATACAAAAGACATGGATATGCGCAAAACACTGGCTAACAAGATGGAGCTGGAAATTGTTGGTGCAAGCAAGGAGGAAGATGTTATTGGGAAAAACGACAGCGAGCTGCTAAATGAGTTTGTAAACATGGGGCTTGAGCATGATAGCGCCGTGCTTTTTCGTGGCGAAAGCATTCTTAATCTTGAAATTGAGTATGTACCAGGCAAGTGGGGAATTATATCCAAACTGCCGCTTAGAGATCAGGATGGCAACATTAAGGGACTACTGGGCATAACGGTAGATATTACCGAGAAAAAGAAGAAAGATCGGCAGATGAGTCTTTTAAAAGATCTCATCAATAATACATCAGATGCAGTACACATTAGCTTCGAAGACGGTCGCTTTTTTTATTTAAATCAAGCAGTAGCCACAAGTCTCGGAATTTCACAGAATGATGCAAGCAGGTACAAGATTCAGGATTTCGATACCGTTTTCGACAGACCCGGCATCTGGAAAAGGCATGTCGAGCTTTTAAAAAGACGCCACCCCGAACCTTTAACCATCATAAGTAAATACACCAATAAAAAGTCGAGGCAAGATTATCCTGTAGAAATTAAAGTGAGGTTCCTGGAGCTCGATGGTATTGGCTACATCATTGCCAATACACGAGATATTAGCCAACAACAGCAGAAAGAAACCGAGCTCCGAAAAGCCAAAGAGCTTGCAGAGGCTGCAAACAGTGCCAAATCGGAATTCCTGTCTAACATAAGCCATGAAATTCGAACCCCACTAAACGGGGTGCTTGGGTTTTGCGAACTTCTCGCCGGAACCTCTCTGAATGAAACACAACATAATTACCTTTCCTTTATTTCGAGTTCCGGTAAATCGCTGCTGGCCATTATCGAAGATATTCTCGACTTTTCAAGAATCGAAGCAAAAAAGCTGGTTTTCAACCCCGAGCAGACCCACGTTTCAAATGTCTGTGAAGACGTAATTCGAACCCTCCAACTACAGCATGACAAACCAGAAGTACGGTTTATTTTAAATATACGAGAGCCATTTCCCGAATGTATTCTGGTTGACCGTACGCGATTGCGGCAAGTACTGCTAAATCTCGCTCATAATGCCGTTAAGTTTACGGAAATAGGTTACGTTGAAATTTTTGCAGAATCAGTGCCCATGGGCGAAAATAAAGTTAAGCTCTATTTCGCTGTGAAAGACACCGGTCACGGCATTCCATCAGACAAGATTTCCAGTTTATTTAATGCGTTTGTACAGCTCGACAACTCTCTGTCAAAAAAATATGGGGGCACAGGGCTTGGGCTCTCCATTTGTAAGCGAATAATAGAGGCCATGGGTGGAAACATAGATGTTTCATCACTAATCGGCGAAGGTAGTATTTTTTCTTTTTCCATAGAAGCAGAAACCTGCAAGAGTGATACCTCACTCGAGCTGAATACAAATATCATTAAAATCAAAAAAGCTTTTACGCACGCGTTACTAATTAATTCTCATGCAAACGAAGCTGCCATACTAGAGCACTACCTTCAAACGGCAGATATCGACACTATTCGGTGCAAAACAATGGAGGAACTCATCAGCCATACAGGCCTCCATCAAAATATATTTATTCTTGCAGACTATGAGATGGTATCCGTAGTTCCCGAAGAATTGATGCATAATTTAGCAGAACAGCGACAGTTACTCATACTTAACCGGTTTGGGTACCAAGAAACAGCCCTGCTGCCACCCGACACCCTTCAGCTAGAAAAACCCAGCACACGGGAAAAACTGTTTAATAGAATTTCCTTTTTGGCAGAATGGCGTCTTTCCAAGAACATGGGAATCCATCAGCAGGATAAAGTTCAGGTGGATACCATTCAGGAAAAGAATAAAAGCGAATTGGATTCATCCACTTCTAAGAAATTCCGGATACTTATAGTTGAAGATGTAGAAATGAATCGTAAGCTTTTATCTATGACGATTAAAAGACTGCGGAAAGATATCGAGATCGACTTTGCCGAAAATGGTCTTGAGGCGGTTCGTTTCATGCAAAATAACTCTGCCGATCTCATATTTATGGATATCCAGATGCCGCTTATGGATGGAATCGAAGCCACAAGACAGCTGCGTTCGATGGGTGAGACTTGCCTTAATGTGCCTATTATAGCCGTTACGGCCGGAGTTATGAATAAAGATAAAGACCTTTGTCTCGAAGCGGGGATGAACGACTTTATCGCCAAACCTTTCTCTCAGGAACGAATACACGAGGCTCTCAATACTTTTTTGTGACTCAACTTTATGGATTTGAACTTAAGAAACAGAAGAAGAATTTTTTAACGGTGGTTTAAGGGTGCCTCCCAGTTTGGCATTTCTACTGCAGGACATTCACCTCAAAAGTTAACCAAAGAGTCTAAACACTCCAGAAATAAGCATTCGTTATATCATGGGTGACAATATTTTGTATGCTTATGATGTGTAACTTTTGTTGTTATTAGACTCAAGTTTTCCGCCTGCCAACTCCTTCTTAGCTCAACTTCATCAAAATCTTAAAAATCAGGCTTCATTCCATTTAAGCT